>JANXRZ010000108.1 GCA_025352885.1 Pseudomonadota bacterium
GTCTTGCCGCACGCGGAAGGAAACGCCGCAGAAACGTAATGCTTTTTCCCTTGCGGCGATTCGACGCCGAGAATCAGCATGTGCTCGGCGAGCCAACCTTCGTCCCGAGCCATGATCGACGCGATTCGCAGGGCAAGGCATTTTTTGCCCAGAAGGGCGTTGCCGCCATAGCCCGAGCCAAAAGACCAGATTTCGCGCGTCTCGGGGAAATGGACGATCCATTTGTCCTTGTCGTTGCAGGGCCAAGGAACGTCTTGCAGGCCTCCACCAAGGGGCGCGCCGACCGAATGCACGCAGGGCACGAATGCGCCATCTTCGCCCAGGTGATCGATTACCGCCCGACCCATGCGGGTCATCATGCGCATGTTGACGACGACATAGGCGGAATCCGAGATTTCGACGCCGACCTGCGCGATGTGCGACCCGATCGGCCCCATGGAAAACGGCATCACATACATTGTCCGGCCGCGCATGCAGCCATCGAACAGGCGCGTAAGGGTAGCGCGCATCGCCGCCGGATCCTCCCAGTTGTTCGTCGGCCCGGCATCCTCTTTTTTTGCGCTGCAGATGAAGGTGCGATCTTCCATGCGCGCGACGTCGGTGGGATGCGACCGCGCCAGAAAACTCTGGGGGCGCAGCTTTTCGTTCAGCTTGAGAAAAGTGCCCGCGTCGATGAGCTCACCGCAAAGTCGCTCGTTTTCCTCTTCGGAACCATCGCACCAAACAACTCGCTCGGGCTTGGCGAGAGCCACGATCTGCGCCACCCAGTCGCGTAGTCGCCTGTGGCGCACGTACGCGGGGGCATCGGATACGGCGGTACCTTTTTCTTTCATCAAGTACGCTCCAAAATGAAAACGGCCCTGGGCTGGCCGGGCCGAAATTTTTGATTTCTGATAGTGGAATTGTAGCAGTGGAGCCCTATCGGGGCATAGCGACGAGGCCCTCCGGGCACCCGAATTTGCTGCGCAGCAAATTTCGAGTCCGGACCCGCAACTTTATGAATGGTCAAAACTTTCGCAGTTTTCGATCGACCATGCGCGCAAACCTGAAGAGGGTCCCCGTGGTGGTCACCAGGACGATCACTCGCGTGACGTGTGCCGCCGTAACCAGCGGGACGCCGAGTTGCAGCACCTTTGCGGTAATACACATTTCGGCAATACCTCCAGGCGCGGTGGCGAGGATCGCGCTTGGCACTGGCAACCCATAGATCCAAGCCAGTCCTGCGCCCAGCGTCGCCGCCAGTACAAGCGCCAGCACCAGGCTCGCAAGTGTCGCTGCCACGAACCCGGGAACCCGGCCCAGGAATGTCCGCTCGAATCGGCCACCCAGTGCACAACCAATCAACAATTGTCCGGCATTCGACACCAAGGGCGGGATGGTCGACAGTTGCACGCCGCTGATGGTGAGCCCGATCACGCTGAACAGCGCACCAAGCATGAATGCGTTCGGCGCCCCCGCCAGCGCAAGCACGGCTCCTCCCGTCGCAGCGATGGTGAGCAGCATTCCCAATCGGCTCCAGTCGAGAGCTGCCGCAGCGGGAACATAGGCGTCGGAGCCATGGACACCCGAATAAGTGAGCGCAAATGGGATGACGATCACCACGGAAAGGATGCGCATCGACTGGGCGATTGCGACCCGGTCGACCTTTGCGCCGTATCGCTCGGCGAGCACGGCCATCTCTGCCGCGCCGCCGGGCACGCTGGAGAAAAAAGCCGTTGTCCGGTCCGTACCGGACAGGACACTGACTGTCCACGCGCATGCGCATGCGACCAGGATCGCCATGAGCGCGGCTAACAGCAGGAAATGCCAATATGAGGCGACCTGCTGCGCAACCGGCAGGGTGAAGTAAAGACCCAGCGCGGCCCCGATGATGACCTGCCCCGCCTGGCGCCCCCCTGGCGGTGCACGCAGGCGCGCGCCCGAAAAATTGAATACCGCCATGAGGAACAACGGGCCGATCATCCACGGCAACGGTGTTCTCAGCCAGGCAAAAATCCCACCCCCGATCGCGCAAAGGCCGAGGCTGACGAGGGGATTGATGAATGTATCGCGCGCCGGGTTCACTTGCCGATGCAAAAGCGCGAGAAGATTTCTCCGAGCAGATCGTCGGCCGTAAATTCGCCGGTGATACCACGCAGGGCCCGCTGGGCCAATCGCAATTCCTCCGCGAAAAACTCCCAGCGCTCCTGCTGCACGGCGGCGGCGGCCAGGTGCCCGCTTGCTTCAACGAGCGCGCGAAGATGGCGTTCGCGGGCAACAAACAAGTTCTCGGCCGATTTCTCCCACCCGGCCGCCTGAAGCAGCATTGCACGTAGTAAATCCATGCCAGCGCCGGTCTTGGCCGAAACAAGCACCTCTGGGGGATCGCCGCTGCGAATCGTCGGCGTCTTATCGGTCAGGTCAATCTTGTTCAGGACGTGGATTCGGGCGAGGCCTTGCGGCAAGCGCGAAACGATCTCGCGATCGCCCGCAGTAAGGCCATCCACCGAGTCGGTCACCAGCAATGCGACATCCGCCCCTTCGAGCGCGCGCCAGGTGCGTTCGATCCCCAATCGCTCGACTTCGTCTCCCCCTTCGCGCAGTCCGGCGGTATCC
>JANXRZ010000129.1 GCA_025352885.1 Pseudomonadota bacterium
GGCCCGCGATCAGAGGGGAATTGAGCACAATTCTGGATTCTTTTTAATGTAAGAATTCGGCCTAATTGCTGATTTCATTGGAAGCGTACCCTGCATGGGGTGCAGGTGGTCGGAGGTTCAAATCCTCTCGCCCCGACCAACTCCAATCAAAGGGTTACAGATGCGAACCCTTCGATCACCGCAGGCAGCGTAGCCGATTTCTCATCGCGCCCCGCCATTCGCCAGCTTCAAGTCCGCGAACCTTTGGACATACCCTGCTAAGTGGGCCCGAGCTGGAATGATTTATAGCCTGGTCGAAGTAAATGCTTCGACCGATACCATGGGTCTTACTTTCGGATCGCTAACTTGGGAGGTGGTATATTTACGGTACCGTAGTGGTACCGCTACGATAATGAACTAATTGAAGGCCTATCCTTGGGCGACGAGCAGCACCCGTCAATAGGAGCGGCTTGTGGAGCGTGCCTTGCGCTCCGCACCAACACTTTGCCCCCGCAAAGGCCACACGCAAATCTGATGCTCACGTGGCGAGATCCGAAGGTTAACTCGACCGCTGTTTTCGTATGCAGAACGTGCCGGAACGTGCTGACGATGCATGAAAACGAGCTTGTTCGTCGCTGGAAATAGTGCACGAAGCAGATCATGCCCACCCACAAGCCATTGCCCGCATGTTCCGCATGTGAATCGCTTATAGCGAGCGAAGGCGTGGATACGCCGCACCTTGAGCTGCGACGGTATAACGAAGCAGTCCCGGGCATTGTGGTGTACAAGTGCCGCTCGTGCAATTCGCTGCTTTTCCACAACAGCAAAAACAAGCGCTGGTTGTAGCCCTACCGTCAATCCAACCTTCCTATCGAACGCTGAACCTATACACGCTTCGATGGCGGTACTTCTCCCCGGGGCGCAGGACGGTGCTCGGAAACTGCGCGTGATTCGGCGAGTCCGGGAAGTGCTGGGTCTCGAGGCACAGGCCGCCGCGACTTTCATAGAGCATTCCGCCCTTGCCGCGTCGACCGGCAAGTGACTGTCCCCCATAGAACTGGAGCCCTGGCTGAGTGGTCGACACCTCCATCCGTCGGCCGCTGACAGGCTCGTACAGCTCCGCTGCAAAGCGGCAACCTTCGCCTGGGGTCAGTACCCAGTTGTGGTCATAGCCGCCGCCGTGCGACAGCTGAGGATCGTTCGAATCCAATCCCGATCCGACTGCTCGTCGAATTCGGAAATCCATCGGCGTTCCGGCCACTGCGCGGAGCTCGCCAGTAGGAATCAATCCACTTTTTATCGGAAGGAACTGGTCAGCGTCGATTCGCAGCTCATGCCCGAGTGTGGTTCCCCTGCAAGCGAGATTGAAATAGCTGTGGTTCGTGAGGTTGACGATAGTAGGCCCATCGCACGTCGCCTCATATCCAATCGCCATTTCGCTGCCATCCACTGAGTAAGTTACTCGAGCGTGAAGTCGGCCGGGATAGCCTTCTTCTCCGTCCCGGCTGAGATAGCTGAGTGTCAGGCTGCTTCGGCTACCGGCCTCGCCTGCGGAGTCGAATGTCCAAATCCTGCGGCCAAAGCCCAGCTCGCCGCCGTGCAAATGATTACCGTGATCGTTGCGCGGCAGGTGATGCTCACCGCCATCGAGAGGAAAGGTGCCGCCCGAGATGCGATTGGCGAAGCGACCGACGATGCAGCCGAAGAAGGGATGGTCTCCCAAATAGCCCGCGAGGTCCTCGAACCCGAGCACCACATCGCCGAGCCCGCCGTCCCTGTCAGGCACCACCAGCGAAACAAGCGTAGCGCCATACGTAGTGACACGCGCCTCGAACCCGTTTTCGCCGGTGAGCGTGTGAATCGGTATCGATCGGCCGGCCGGGTCCCGTCCGAAGACCTCCTCCCGCAAGTGCGTCATGCGTTAAATTTAGCGCCTGCGAAAGAAAATGAAAACCCAGGAGGGCTTCCAATCAGCGTTAGTTGCGATCTACTGGGTGGCGGACTTTCTCGAGGCGACGGGATAGGCGTTCCCGTAATCGTCATGCCACCTGCCATGGATGCAGTGCCAGAACTCATGCCCGAGCGTGGCAATCCGCTCGAAATCGCGCTCATGGCGCGGCATCGGCGCGATGATCGAGCACTCGCGCACGGCCTGCCTGTCGCTCCACGAAGAACAGCCCCGGGAGGTGAAGACCATCTTCTTCGATCGCGAGAGCAAATTGCAGTCTTCAGTCGGCGTATCGCTCACGACCCAGCGGATGGTGGCGAGGCCTCCGGGGGCGGCGTCCTGCGTCGAAGGAGGACCCGAGAGCACCTGCGCACCGGGCTGCACGGTCGCGCAGCCGGTGGCAAGGAAGGTCCAGATGAGTATCCAGTACTTCATGAATGCGTCCGGCGTATGTCCGTGCCATGAAAGGTGCGGTTCTACCGGCGTAACTGGTTCGCGGCGCCGGCAGGCGCGCGGACGAACAGTGCGGCGTTCGCGGTGCTTGCGTCGATAGCCTGCTCGGACGCTGCGTTTTATCCGACAAGGTGTCGGCGAAGAAAGGAAGCACGAAAAAATTCCTGATTTCGGCAAGGCTCGTGCGGCGAGCCTAGGTCAGGCGACCTGGCTGAATCGTGCAACCAGCGCGCTGATATGCGCCTGGAGCTTGTCCCGGGTACCGCGAAAGGCGGACATGATTTCTTCGTCGGTTCCCGTCACTGCGGCCGGATCGGGAAGGCTCCACGACTCGCGCCCCATTTCGCCCCCAGGTACCACGCACGACTCTTCGGCGCATACGGTGATCACCCTATCCACGTCCCCCCATGGCACGTCGGCGACCCCCCGGGGGCGATGGGCGGAGATATCGATGCCGATCTCCTTCATGGCGCGCACTGCATACGGATTCACTTGCGCGGCCGGCTCGGACCCGGCGCTCAAGACCCGTACGCCATAAGGCAGGAGTTTGCGCGCGAGGCCTTCGGCCATCTGGCTGCGCGCAGAGTTGTGGATGCAGAGGAACAGGATCCCGCGCGGCCTGCGTTCTCCCGCTTCAGCCATGCTGCCGAGGTGGCGGATGTCCTTGCCCATCACCATGAAGATGACCATCTCCGCCAGGTTGGTCGCATGGTCGCCGATGCGCTCGAGGTATTTCGCGATTGCCTGCGCGCGGATGGCGCGATAGATGTTGCGCGTGTCCTCCATCATGTAAGTCAGCAGCTCGCGGAAGATCTGCGCGTAATACGCGTCCACGAGACGGTCCTGCTCAACCACTTGGCGCGCCCGTTCCGGGTCGGCCGCCACGAAGGCGTCGAGCGCGTTGCGGATCATCCCCTGGGCAATCTCCGCCATTCGCGGCAGGCCCACATAGGGCTTAAGCGGCGGCTCCATGTTGAGCTCGATCACGCGCTCGCAGATATTCACGCCGAGGTCGCCGATGCGCTCGAGGTCGGTCGTGAGTTTCAGCGCAATGGTGATCAGCCGAAGGTCGGAGGCGACAGGCTGGCGCCTGGCAAGGATCCGGAGGCAAAGCTCATCGGTCTCCACCTCGAGTCGATTAATCTGGTGGTCGAACTCGATCATCTGGCGCGCTTGTGCCGTATCGCGTTCGGTGAGCGCGCGCATGCTGCCGGCGATCATTTCCTCGACTCGCGCCCCCATGACAAGGAGCTGGTCGTGCAACTTGAGCAACTCCGCCTGGTATTCCCTGTCGGTATGAATCGTCATGCGGAATGCTCCTTCTTCAAGACCGCTGGAGGCTGAAAGTGAACGTCGCTCCGCTGCCGGCCTGGCTTTCGACGGCCACGGTCCCGCCCATCGCCTCGGTAAGATGCTTGACGATCGACAGCCCAAGGCCCGTGCCCCCAAGCTCCCTGGAACGCCCGGCGTCGACGCGGTAGAACCGCTCGAAAAGCCTTGGCAGGTGCGCGGTCGAAATGCCGGGCCCCGTATCGGTCACCGCAACACGGACCATCGAATCTTCGCCTTGGTCGCTCACGCTGACGGTTGCTCCCGGAGGGCAATACTTGAGCGCGTTGTCCACGAGATTGCCGAGGAGGTGGTCGAGCGCGCGGGCGTCCGCCTTCACCTCGGTCGAAGCCGAAGTCCCGTTTACGAGCGCAATCCTCTTGAGCTCGGCGCGCGCCGCAAAGCGCGCCAGCACGCGGTTCACGGTAGAGGACAGGTTGAGCGATTCGAAATGCAAGTCGAGGTCGCTCGACTCCAGTCGCGCGATTTCCAGCAGGTCGGTTACCAGGTTCTCGATGCGCTCGGTGTTGCGGTCGATGAGCTCAACGAACCGCGCCGAAGCTGCAGAATCGTCCTTTACGGCTCGCAGCGTCTCGACCGCCGCCCGAACCGTGGTCAGCGGGCTGCGCAATTCGTGTGACGCGTTCGCGACGAAATCCCGGCGGACCGATTCGAGGCGGCGCAGTTCGGTTACGTCGACGAAAACGGTCAGGACGCCGCCGGGCGCTTCGTTCAAGGTGACCGCCCTGGCGAGCACGCGCCGGGGCTTCAGGCCGGCGAGGTCCAGCTCGACCTCCTCAACGCTGCCTGCGGCCGCATTCTCGAGCAGCTGGTTGAGCGCGGCATTGCGCACCACATGCAGCACGTTCTTTCCGATGGCTTCGGGTCCGACGAGGAGCATCGCCCGCAAGGCCGGGTTGATCATGACGATGCGCCGGTCTGTTCCCACCACCAGCACCCCCTCGTGCATGCTCGAAAGAATGCCGCTCAGCACGTCGCGCTCGCCCCGCAAGGTGTCGAGGCTCGAGGATAAGCTCTCGGCAAGCCGGTCGAGGGCGCCTCCAAGAGCGGCGATCTCATCGGTGCCCCGGGGGCGGGTCCGTGTAGCAAGGTTGCCGGAAGCCATACGCGTTGCGGCTTCCGTGAGGTCGCGAACGCGCCTGGAGAGAACGTTTGCGGCGGTCAGCGAAATCAGCGTGGCCACGGCGAGCGCAAACAGCGCCGCCCAGGCGAGCGTCACATGCAAGCGGTCGAGCGCCTTTTCGACTGAAGTGAGCGGCATTGCAACGCGGGCCGTTCCGATCCTCGAGCCCTTGAGGAGTATGGGAAGGGCGACATACATCATGCGTTGCTTGAGCGTGGCGCTGTACCGGATGACGCTCGCGCCGTTCACCGGAACCGCGTTGGCTACCTCAGGGCGCGCGCCGTGGTTCTCGAGCGCCTTCAGGTTCCCGATTTCCACTTCCGAATCCCCAGCCACCGTTCCATCGGTGCGAATAAGCGTGACCCGCACCCCCGCAGCGCGGCTTAGCTCGTCGGCAAGCGCGTCATAAATCCGCTCGTCGCGCAGTTCACCGGGGACCGCAGCCACACGGTCGGCGATCAGGCGCGACCTCACCAGAAGATCTTCGCGAATGCGCTCGGTCAGCTGCTCGTCGAGCTGGGTGGCCAGGTAGACCTCCGCCGTGACCAGCGAAATGCCGACCAGCGCCACCGACACGAGGAACAACTTCAGGCGGATCCCCGCTTTCATGGACTCGCCGAGAAGCGATACCCGGTGCTCCGCACAGTCTGGACGAGCCGTTCGTGGCCCGTTGGCGCAAGCGCCTTGCGAAGGCGCTGGATGTGGACGTCGATCGTGCGCGCCTCGAGGAAGGCATGGTCGCCCCAAACGTTGTCCAGGATCTGCGTGCGCGTGTAGACGCGATCCGGGTGCGTCATGAAGAAATGCAGCAGCTTGAATTCCGTCGGGCTGAGTACGACCGTCGTCTCGCCCGCACTGACCCGATGCCTCGCAGGGTCGAGGTGCAGGCCTTCGATTTCAACCATATCGTCCGTGGCCTGCGGTGTCCGGCGGCGCAGCACCGCCTTCACCCGGGCAATCAGCTCGCGCGGGCTGAAGGGCTTGGTCACGTAATCGTCGGCGCCTGCTTCCAGGCCCGCGAGCTTGTGCTCCTCGTCGCTTCGCACGGTGAGCATGATGATCGGGACGGCCGCCGTGCGCTTATTCCCGCGGATCCAGCGCGCGAATTCGACGCCGCTCATCCCTGGCAGCATCCAGTCGAGCACGATGCAGTCCGGCAGCTGGGCGCGCACTTGCTCTTGCGCCTCTTCAGCGCTGGCCGCGCGCAAGGGCGTGTGCCCGGCCCGCTGCAGGTTGAAGGCGACGAGCTCCTGGATGTCGGCCTCGTCTTCCACTATCAGGATGGCGGCCACTAGCCGAATCGCCCCGTGATGTAGTCCTCGGTCTGCTTTTTCGAGGGGTTGATGAACAGTTTTTCGGTGCGGTCGATCTCGATGACCTCGCCAAGGTACATGTAGGCGGTGACATCCGAGACCCGCGCCGCCTGCTGCATGTTATGCGTCACGATGACGATGGTCAGGTCCTTTTTGAGCTCGGCCACGAGTTCTTCGATGCGGGCGGTCGAGATCGGGTCGAGCGCGGAAGTCGGCTCATCGAGGAGCAGCACATCGGGTTTGACCGCAATCGAGCGCGCGATGCACAGCCGCTGCTGCTGGCCGCCGGAGAGCTGGGTGCCGGCCTGGTTGAGCTTGCCCTTCACTTCCTCCCAGAGAGCACCCCGCCGCAGTGCCCATTCGACCCGTTCGTCCATTTCGGAGCGCGAGAGCCGCTCGTGCATCGACACCCCGAACGCGATGTTCTGGTAGATGGACATCGGAAACGGCGTGGGCTTCTGGAAAACCATGCCGATGCGCGCGCGGATGAG
>JANXRZ010000134.1 GCA_025352885.1 Pseudomonadota bacterium
CGTGTTCCATGACTACCAGCCCGCGAACAGACTGGCTGACAGCCTTAGCGTGGCGGACGTGCATCTCGCAGTGCTCTTGCCGGAGATGGAAGGCCTGGTCGTTCCCAGCAAGTTCTACGGCATTGCAGCAGCGGGCCGCCCGACCGTGTTCGTCGGGGATCTCGATGGGGAGGTTCCCCGCCTCCTGTCGAAGTTCGGCATCGGCCTCACGGTTCAGGCAGGCGACGCGGCGTTGCTGGCACAGGTGCTCAAGAAACTTCGTGATGATCCAGCGAACCGCTTCGAGATGGGTCACCGGGCGCGTGCGGTTTTCGAGAAAGAGTGGGATCAGCCGATTGCTATGGCTGAATGGGAAAAGGTTCTAGACCGCGTTGAAGTGTCTTCCAATGCCGATCCCGGAGCGGGAAACCAAGACGGTTACAAGCCGACAGCCTGACCTCGCGAAGGGCGCCATCGGCAAGGTTCTGCGCTGCTCCCCCGCGGGCTATTTCCAGGTGACGTCCGGCACCTGGGCGAACACGCGCAGGAGGCCCGTCGACCAGAAATCGCTGATCGTCTCGAAGTACGGATCGCCCTCCTCGAAGCGCCGCCGGTGGGTGACGCACAGGGAATCCTTTTCGTAACTGAGCAAGTCGATCGGCAGCCCGACTGAAAGGTTCGAGCGCATGGTCGAGTCGAAGGACACGAGCAGGCACTTGGCCACTTCCTTGAGCGTCGAATCGAACGTCACCACCCGATCGATCATCGGCTTGCCATACTTCCTCTCGCCGATCTGGAAATAGTTGGTGTCCTTCATCGCCTCGATGAAGTTGCCCTGCGGATAGACGAGGAAGAGGCGCGGCGGCTCGCCCTTGACCTGCCCGCCGAGGATGAAGGTGCAGCCCGGATCGATGCTGTCGGCCTCCAGGCTCGGGCCGTCGCGGGCGATCACCTCGCGCATGACCTGGCCGACGAGGACGGCGATGTCGTAGAGGCAGGGCAGGCCGTTGATGCCGGCCGGATCGAGGGAGCTGTCGTCGAGTTTCGCCCGGATGTGCAGGAGAGAGATCACGCTCTGCGTGGTTCCCAGGTTGCCCGAGGAAAGCAGGCAGATCATGCGTTCGCCTGCGACCTCGAACACGTTCATCTTGCTGAACACCGAGATCTGGTCGACGCCGCCGTTGGTGCGCGAGTCGGACGCGAAGACGATGCCTTCCTTGGTGACGGCGGCGACGCAGTAAGTCATGTGATGCGGGTCATGGGTAATGGTAGCGCGGAACGCCCGGCCGGCTACGGGACGACCTTGATCTTCGCGTGCGCTTCCATGGTTTCGATGCCGCCTCCGGTGCGCACGCCCCGAATCGGGCACGCATCGAGGTAATCCGCGCCGATCGCCAGTGCGAGATGGCCCTCTCCTTTGGCGTGCGCGCTGGCGAGATCGAATCCGCGCCACTGGTTCGAGACCCAGGCCTCGGCCCACGCATGGCCGGCGATGAACCCGTCGTCGGCGACCTTGGACGAATGGAGGTAGCCGCTCACGAAGCGGGCGGGAACCCCTAGGTGGCGGCAGCACGCGATGAATACATGCGCCTGGTCGCGCACGCTCACGACGCCGCCGGAAAACGCTTCGGACGCGCTGGCGGTCGCGTCTGCCTCGTCGGGCTTGAACGGCATCCTGTCGGCGATGGCTCCGGCGAGATCGCGCAGGCCGGCGAGCGTGCCTGCGCGCTTACGATAAGGCTCCGCGAAGGTGCCGAGCGCTTCGTCGGCCCGCGTGATCGGGGTCGCGCGGCGGAACACAACGGGCGAGAGGGTGCCGGCGGCGTCCTCATCCGGGTCGGCCGCTTTCTCGCCCGCGGCGCGCACTTCGACTACGCCATGGGCGCGGATACGGATTTCGAACACCGGCTTGTCGAGGGTCAGGACGTGGAGAACGTTGCCGTAACCGTCATTCGTTTGGGTCGCGGGACGCGGCGTGTCGACTTGCCACTGGACGATTTTCTGGCGCAGCGTTTCACGCGGCGTGAGCCGCAG
>JANXRZ010000143.1 GCA_025352885.1 Pseudomonadota bacterium
TCGGATGAAGATCGCCCGCTCCAGGTGCGCGCAGCAAGCCTGCGGGGCAGCGAAATCCGGCTCGTGGTTGCCGGTTCGCTCGGCGGGCGGGACGGGGTCCACCGGTTCGACGGGCGCATCAATGGCGACCGGATCGAAGGAGAGGTCCTGACTGGAACGCGTTCGCCGGAGCGTGCGCCGTGGAGCGCCGAGCGAAAATGATCGCGCGCGCAATTGCAGCGACGCTGTTGTTTTGCATGATGAACTCCGTGCAGGCCCAAAGCTGGGCGTGGGACGACGGCACGGTGCCCTTCGTGGTCTCCCCTGAAGAAGTGGTCGATCGCATGCTGCGCATCGCCGACGTCGGTGCGGGAGACTCGCTCATCGATCTGGGTTCCGGAGACGGGCGCATCGTCATTGGCGCAGCGAAGCGCGGGGCGACCGCGCTCGGGATCGACATCGACCCGACGCTGGTAGCCAAGGCTCGCGCGAATGCTGCTGCGGCAGGCGTGACCGGCAAAGCGGCTTTCGCCGTGGGCGATCTCTTCGAAGCCGATCTCTCGAGGGCATCGGTGATCACGATGTACCTGCTTCCCGAGGTCAACCTCAAGCTGCGGCCGAAGCTGCTGGCGTTAGAGCCCGGCACCCGGCTCGTGTCGCACGACTGGCACATGGGCGACTGGGAGCCCGATGAGACGATCGAACTGCGGACGCCCGAAAAGCCGGTGGGCCTGGGCGGGAAGTCGCGCATCCATCTATGGATCGTGCCGGCGGACGCAAGGGGCCAGTGGATCGCGGAAGTGCCGGGCCATGGCGGGCGGTGGGAGTTCGAGATCGCCCAGGAGTTCCAGGCCGTCACCCTGCGAGCCAAAGTCGCAGGTGCCGGGCGCGACCTCACGGTGCGTGCCACCCGCCTGCGCGGCCTCGAGATCAAGATGGCCGTCACCGGACTGGTCGGCGCGAAGGCATGGAACCACCTGTTCAGGGGCACAATAAGCGGCGACCGGATCAGCGGGGACATCCTCGTGTCCGACGGCGAACAACAACGGACGATCCCATGGACAGCAACGAGAAAAAAATAGACGCGCAACCCCGCCAGCTGCTCTCCGTTTTCGACGGCGTGTTCCTGATGGTCGGGATGGTGATCGGGGTGGGCATATTCAAAGCGCCCTCGGTCGTGGCGGGCAACGTTGCCTCGGGCAGCGAATTCCTCCTCGTGTGGCTGGCCGGCGGCGTGATCTCGCTGGCCGGGGCGCTCGTGTATGCCGAGCTCTCCTCACGCCATGCAGACACCGGAGGCGAGTACGCGTTCCTTTCCCATGGCCTCGGGCGCGGGACCGCGTTCATGTTCGCCTGGTCGAGGATAACGGTCATCCAGACCGGCGCAATCGCGGCTGTTGCATTCGTGTTCGGCGATTACGCGTCGCAGATCCTGCCGCTCGGGAAATACAGCTCCGCGATCTACGCAGCGCTCGGGGTAATCGGCCTGACGGCGTTGAACCTCGTCGGCACGCTGCAAACCAAGAGCCTGCAGAAGGTGATGGAGACGCTGCTGATTCTCGGCCTGGTAAGCGTGGCGCTCGGCGGGTTGCTCGTTAGCTCGCCCGCACAGCCGGTTGCAGTCTCTGCGGCTTCACCAGGCGGGTCTTACGGCCTTGCGATGATTTTCGTGCTGCTCACCTATGGAGGCTGGAACGAAGCGGCCTATCTTGGGGGCGAAGTGCGCGAGCCGCGCAAGAACATGACGCGCATCCTCGTGTGGGGAATCATCGCGGTCACGGCGCTCTACATGCTCGTGAACATCGGCTACCTGGCCGCTCTCGGGATCAACGGCATGAAAGAGTCCAAGGCCGTTGCCGCGGATGTAATGCGGCTCATCGCGGGCGAGAAGGGCGCAATCCTTCTTGCAGTCATCGTGTGCGTCTCCGCGTTCACCACAATGAACGCGGCCATCTTCACCGGCGCGCGAACGAGCTATGCCTTCGGTCGGGATTTCGCGGTGTTTGCCCACCTTGGCCGGTGGCGGGAAGCCGGCAGCACGCCGGCCACCGCGTTGCTTTGGCAAGGCGCGGTCACGCTGGTCCTGATTGCGGCGAGCGCGCTCACGCCTGACGGTTTTTCTGCGATGGTGGCTTACACGTCCCCCGTCTTCTGGGTATTTTTCCTGCTGACGGGAATCACGCTCTTCGTGTTCCGCGCAAAAGATGCCGAAGGCAGCAAGCCATCCTTCCGTGTGCCGGGCTACCCGGTGGTGCCGCTCGCATTCTGCGCAATGTGCGCGTACATGCTTTACTCGAGCATCGACTTCATCCGCGGCCCTTATGGTCCGAGCTTCGGCGTAGCGGTGTTGGGCGGCGTTGCCGTGATGGCGGCCGGCCTGCCGATCTATTTCCTCTCGGGACGGCGCGCCGAGGCGTGATGAAGGCGGTCGGGGCCTTTCTCGGTGTTGTCCTCTTCGCCGGCACAGGTGTCGCCCTCGCGCAGGACTACGAGCGTGAAAAGCGTTGGGCCGACGAGATCGTGCCGGGCATTGTGGTGGGCGATGCCGAGTGGCTGGACGGGCCGGGCGGGCGCAAGTTTCTCGGCCTCTATGCCGAAGCCGACAAGGCGCGCGGCGCGATCATCCTCGTGCATGGTGTCGGCGTGCATCCGGATCATGGAATCATTGGCGCATTGCGCGCGAGCCTTTCCGATGCCGGCTACACCACGTTGTCGATCCAGATGCCGGTGCTCGATGCCGAGTCCACGCCCAAAGCGTATCGGGGCGTTTTCCCGGACGCCGTTGGCCGGATCGCAGCAGCGGCCGGCTGGTTGGGGCAAAAATATCCGGGACGTGTCGTGCTCTTGTCGCACAGCATGGGCTCGTCGATGAGCAATGCCTATTACGAGCAGACGCCGGGCGCGCCGTTTGCCGCATGGGTATGCATGGGAATGGGCGGAGCCTTCGCCAGCATGCGGAACGTCAAGGTCCCGGTGCTCGATTTGTACGGCGAGAATGACCTGCCGAGCGTCCTTCGCAACGACTGGCGGCGCCGCATCACGGTCGATTCGATAGCGGGGTCGCGTCAGGTGAAGATCGTCGGTGCCGACCACTTCTACTCGGGCCGCGAGAAGGAAGTGGCCAGCGTGGTGGATGCGTTCATCCAGCAGCAGGTAAAAAGGTGACCGCATGACGCTCACCGAACTGCGCTACATCGTGGCAGTCGCGCGCGAGCGGCATTTCGGCCGTGCCGCCGAGTCCTGCTTTGTCTCGCAGCCGACGCTTTCAGTTGCGATCAAGAAGCTCGAGGAAGAATTGGGCACCGCGTTGTTCGAACGAGGCCCGGGCGAAGTGTCGGTGACGCCGACTGGCACGAAAGTAGTCGAACAGGCGCAGCGCGTGCTAGAGGAGGCCGCGCGTATCCGGGAGATCGCGCAGGCCGGGGGCGATCCGCTGGTCGGCACGCTGCGCCTCGGCGCCATCTACACCATTTGCCCGTACCTGCTGCCCAAGCTCATCCCGATCCTGCGCCGCACGGCGCCCGCAATGCAGCTGATGATCCAGGAGAACTTCACCCATAAGCTCGCCGAGTCGCTCAAGCAAGGCGAAGTGGACGCGATCATCATCGCGTTGCCCTTCGAAGAGCCGGGCATCTCCACCCGCGCCGTTTACGACGAGCCTTTCCTGGTGGCGATGCCGCAAGGCCATCCGTGGGAAAAGCGAAAAAGCATCGGCGCAGACGAACTCACGCGCGAAAGCCTGCTGCTGCTGGGCGCGGGTCACTGCTTTCGTGACCAGGTGCTCGAGTTTTGTTCGGCGGTCCATCGCTCGGGAAGCGGCTTGCAGCGCTCGCTCGAGGGCGGCTCGCTCGAGACGATCCGCCAGATGGTCGCAAGCGGCGTGGGACTGACCGTGCTGCCCAGCACTTCGGTAGGCGCGTCGGAAAGCCACAACGACTTGATTCGCGTGCGCCCGTTTACCAAGCCGGTACCTGAGCGCCGGGTGGCGCTGGCGTGGCGTAGAAGTTTTCCGAGGTCCGAAGCAATCGAGGCCTTGCGCCAGGCAGTCCTGGAATGCGACCTGCCCCAGGTGAAAAAGATTCGATGAGCGCAGCGCAGGATGCTGCACATCCGGCACGACCGGATGCGCCCTCGAACTGGGTGGTGAAATGGGCTCACCTGGTGCCGGCCGGCGGGCGCGTCCTCGATCTCGCGTGCGGCTACGGCAGGCACGCCCGGTACTTCGCCGCACGTGGTCACCCGGTCGTCGCCTGCGATAGAGATAGTATTGCGCTGGCCGCGCTGAAGGGTGTCCGAGGCATCGAGCCGGTCCTCGCCGATCTTGAGCGAGGCGACCCCTGGCCGTGCGAGCCGGACTCGTTTGCGGGCGTTGTGGTGACCAACTATCTGCACCGGCCCCTGTTTCCGGCCCTCGAAGCGGCGCTTTCGGCCGGCGGCGTGCTGATCTACGAAACTTTTCTTTTAGGGAACGAGCAGTACGGAAAACCGTCTAACCCGGCATTCCTGCTCGGGCGGGACGAATTGCTGGCAGCTTTCGGACGGGGCCTTGCGGTGGTCGGATACGAGCAAGGCCGTATTCACAGAGGGAAAACGGCGCTTATCCAGCGCCTTTGCGCAATGCGCTCCACCAACCTTTCTAACGACCTGGAACCCCCGGGATGCCCCTGATTCGGTTAAAATTTTGGGCTAGTCAACCCCCGAGGAGGGTGCGCCATGATTACAGGTAGCCTGGTTGCCATTGTCACGCCCATGCACGAGGACGGCCACCTCGACCTGGCCAGCTTTCGCGCGCTCATCGACTTCCATATAGCCGAAGGGACCGATGCCATTGTGGTGGTCGGCACGACGGGCGAATCGCCCACGGTCGATTTCGACGAGCACAAGGAACTGATCAAGGTCGCGGTCGATCATGCCGCAGGCCGCATTCCCATCATCGCAGGCACCGGCGGCAATTCGACCGCCGAGGCGATCGAGCTTACGGAGTCGGCAAAAAAAGCCGGCGCCGCCGCATGCCTTTCGGTCGTGCCGTACTACAACAAGCCGACACAGGAAGGCCTGTATCGCCATTTCAGCAAGGTGGCAGAAGCGGTGGACATCCCGCTGATCCTTTACAACGTCCCCGGCCGCACGGTCGCGGACATGTCGAACGACACTACGATCCGCCTTTCCGGCGTGCCGGGCATCGTCGGCATAAAGGATGCGACGGCGAACATCGAGCGGGCGACGGATCTGATCAAGCGCGCGCCTCGTGAGTTCGCCGTTTACAGCGGCGAGGATTCGACTGCTCTGGCGGTCATCCTCCTGGGCGGTCATGGCGTAATCTCGGTCACGGCAAACGTCGCGCCCCGCCTCATGCACGAAATGTGCGCAGCTGCGCTTAAAGGCGATGTCGCGACTGCCCGGGAGATCAACATGCGGCTGCTCGGACTGCACCAGAAGCTTTTTGTCGAGGCCAATCCGATACCGGTTAAGTGGGCCTTGCAGCAGATGGGACTTATCGCGCAGGGAATCCGTCTTCCGATGACGCCGCTGAGCGAATCTTTTTACGAGGTCGTGCGCGAGGCATTGCGCGAGGCCGGAATCCAGTTGTCGAAGGCCGCCGCTGGCGGGCTTCGCGTTGTCGAGGGGCGCGGATGAATTTGCGGGGCATGAAGATTTTCAAGACGGCGGTGGCCACAGGGGCGCTGGTCGCGGCGATTGGTGGCTGCACCACCGCACAGCAATTGCTCGAGGGCAGCGGCCGGAAAGTCGATTACAAGTCGGCCGGCCAGATCCCTTCGCTCGAGATCCCGCCGGACCTTACGGCGCCGACTCGCGACAATCGCTATGTAGTGCCTGAAGTCAAAGGCGCGACCACGCTGTCCTCGTACCAGGCGGACCGCAGCGCGCAGCCCAAGCCCGGATCGTCGGGCATCCTGCCGTCAGTTGATGCAATGCGCATCGAGCGTTCAGGCACTCAGCGTTGGTTGGTCGTTAACGACTCCCCGGAGAAGCTCTGGCCGCTGGTAAAGGAGTTCTGGCAGCAGAACGGGTTCTTGCTCGAAACGGAAAACCCGGAAACGGGATTGATGGAAACCGACTGGGCCGAGAACCGCGCCAAGATGCCGCAGGATTTCATCCGCAGCATGATCGGCAAGGTCATCGACCAGCTTTACTCCACGCCCGAGCGCGACAAGTTCCGCACGCGCCTGGAGCGCGGCAACGATCCGAACTCGACCGAGATCTACCTCAGCCATCGCGGCATGATGGAGATCTACACCACCGAGACACGTTCGGAAACACGGTGGCAGCCTCGTCCGCCGGACCCGGACCTCGAAGCCGAGTTCCTTCGCCGCCTCATGGTGAGGCTGGGCGCCAAGGAAGAGAACGCCAAGCAAATCATGGCGGTCACGCAGGAGACGCAACGCGCTGCGTTGTCCAAGCAGCCCGATGGCAGCGACAGGCTCGACGTGCTCGAGCCGTTCGATCGCGCGTGGCGCCGCGTAGGCCTTGCATTGGACAGGGTGGGCTTCACGGTCGAGGACCGGAATCGCCAGAAGGGCCTGTATTTCGTGCGCTATGCCGACCCGGAAAGGGAAATGGCCAGGGTCGACGGCGAAAAGCCGGGGTTGCTGTCGAAGCTGCAGTTCTGGAAGGGTAGCGGCGACAAGGTGACCGCCGAGCAATACCGGGTCCTGATCAGCCAGGGCGGCGACAAGAGCCAGGTGCAGGTGCTCGGCAAGGACGGCGGCGTAGACCGCTCACAAACCGCACGCCGGATCCTGTCACTGCTGCATGACCAGCTGAAGTAAGTCGGATCCCGCGCGTCTGGTGCGGTTGCGCACAGAGCGCGATCGGCGCAGAAGCGAACATGGCGGCCCTTGCCAGCCATGGAAAAGCCGGAATGCTCCGCAGCGGCAGCCTGAATTTCGCATTCACGCCCATTTTCGTCCGGGTCCTGCCTTTCGCCGCCTACATCGGCATCCTGGCGCTTGCCAAGTTCATTCCTGACCCGTTGTGGGCCTACGCCCTGCGCGTGGGAATCGTGGCAGGGCTGCTTGCCCTGTTCGCGGGCCAGTATGTCGAATTGCGCACCGCCCGGAAGACAGGACCGAGGGACTGGGCGATCGCAGTGACGCTAGGGGCGGTAATCTTTGTGCTGTGGATCAATCTGGATGTCCCCTGGCTCTCATTCGGCCAAAAACAGACTTTCGAAGCGACGCTTGCCTCCGGCCAGCTGGACTGGCGGATGGCGGCTGTTCGCATTGCAGGGGCCGCCTTGGTCGTTCCGGTCATGGAGGAGCTCTTCTGGCGCTCTTTCATCCTTCGAACGATCGACCGGAGCGATTTTCTTGCGCAGGATCCTTCCACGACCAGCTGGAAGGCCCTGCTGGCCAGTTCGATCCTCTTTGGCTTCGAGCACGAATTATGGTTTGCCGGCGTCGTGGCGGGGCTGGCTTACGGGTGGCTCTATGTGCGTACCGGCAACCTCTGGGTGCCTATCGTCGCCCATGGGCTCACCAACCTAATGCTGGGTGCGTGGATAATCTCGACTGGGAAATGGCAGTTCTGGTGACGGGCAGTTCTGGTGACAGGCGGTTCCGGTAATGCCGGGCGTCATGCCCGAGCAGGTTAAAACGGGAAGGAAAACAAGATGAAGGTTCAACCGGTGATTCTTTGCGGTGGCTCTGGCACGCGGCTCTGGCCGTTGTCCAGGGAGCAGCATCCCAAGCAGCTCCTTGCCCTTTTGGGAAAGCAGACGATGCTGCAAACGACGGCCCGGCGCCTCGAATCCGGGGCGCTTGCCGAGGCCGACCTGCTTCAGCCGTTGGTCGTCGTGAATGAGGAATATCGATTCGCGACCGCCGAGCAGCTTCGCCAGGTGGGCATCACGGCCGCAGCCATCCTGCTCGAGCCCGAGGGGCGCAACACTGCTCCTGCGCTGACGGCGGCTGCGCTCGCCGCCATGCAGGACGGGGACGATCCGGTTCTGGTCGTCATGCCGGCCGACCACGAAATCGTAAAGCTCGCGGCTTTCCGGGGCGTGGTCGCCAAGGCCGTCCAGCTGGCGGAACACGGGCGTCTTGTCACATTCGGCATTCCCGCCTCGTCCCCCGAGGTCGGCTACGGGTACATTCAACGCGGCCAAGCAATCGGCGGAACAGGTGCCGAGTCGATCACGCGCTTCGTCGAGAAACCCGACCTGCAGACTGCACAGGGTTACGTAGACAGTGGCGAGTACTACTGGAACAGCGGCCTCTTCGTAATGCGCGCGTCGGTATGGCTGGCCCAGGTCGAGCATTTCCGGCCGGACATCCTGCGTGCCTGCCGAACAGCCATGGCGGCGGCGAAACGCGACAAGGATTTCCTGCGCCTGGACAAGGAAGCGTTCCTCGCCTGCCCGTCGGACTCGATCGACTATGCGGTCATGGAAAAACTCGGCCGCAATGGAAGCGCTGATGTTCCGGCCGTGCTGCCGCTGGACGCAGGGTGGTCCGATGTCGGAGCATGGGGGGCGCTTTGGGAGCTCGGCGACAAGGACACTGACGGCAATGTGTTTGCCGGCGACGTCATGGCGGAAGCTACGCACAACAGCTTCGTGCGAGCC
Source organism: Pseudomonadota bacterium (assembly GCA_025352885.1). Lineage (GTDB taxonomy): Bacteria > Pseudomonadota > Gammaproteobacteria > Burkholderiales > SG8-39 > SZAS-79. Next base: position 8,567 of record JANXRZ010000143.1, read on the forward strand.
GAGAGCCGGCTCGTGGCCTGCGTGGGGATCAGCGATGTGGTCGTCGTCGAAACCCCTGACGCGGTGCTGGTGGCCAAGCGCGATCAGCTGCACCTCCTTAAGAAGATCGTCGCCACCCTCAAGGCCAAGGGTCGCAAAGAGTCCGACGCGCACCGAAAAGTGCACCGGCCGTGGGGCTGCTACGACAGCGTCGACGCCGGAGAGCGGTTCCAGGTGAAGCGGATCATCGTCAATCCGGGTGCAAGCCTCTCCCAGCAGATGCACCACCACCGCGCGGAACACTGGATCGTCGTAGTGGGAACGGCACGGGTGACGTGCGGCGAGAAGACTTTCCTGCTTTCCGAAAACGAATCGACCTACATCCCGCTCGGTACGCAGCACCGCCTGGAAAACCCGGGTAAGGTGCCATTGGAACTCATCGAAGTGCAGTCCGGAAGCTACCTCGGAGAGGACGACATCGTCCGTTTCGACGATGTTTACGGCCGGGATACCGCTTCGGCCGCAGGCAAAACCACCTAACGACGCGAGGCGCTGACTCGGGTCTTAATCGAGGCGTCTTCCCTCGCGGCCTGCCGGGGGACGTTGCCGCCAAGCTCCGCATATCTTGCCAGGACAGCTTTCACATACGATTGCGTTTCGGGGTAAGGCGGGATGCGGTCCGAGTATCGTCGCACCGCTCCTTCTCCGGCGTTGTACGCCGCCAGCACGAGGTCGAGCCTGTGGTCGAACATTTGCATCAGATCGTGCAGGTATCGGGTGCCGACGCTCAGGTTTTTTTGTACGGTGGGGCGGTTTGCGACGATGCCATAACGTGCGGCCGTTCCCGGCATGACCTGCATCAGGCCCAACGCGCCTTTTGACGACACCGCGTCATGCCGGTATCCAGACTCGATATGGATGACGGCATGCACGAGGGCGGGGTCGACGGACGCTTCCAACGCCGCGAGTTCGATCTCACGCGCGAAAGGCTTGAAAGTGACCGCGGGGGGCAGCGGGGCGCGGCGCTGCTCTGGCGGCTTTTCCTGCGGAGGCAGCGTCTTGCGGTATTCGGCCGCAAGTTGGTAGGCCGCATCCGGTTGGAGGCGATAGTCCTGCGATTCGATATTGAGGCGGTATTGGGATTCGGCGGCCGCCTCGTTCGCGGCTTGCGCGTTCGGTACCGAGAGGGCAAGCCCCGTCAGCAACGCAAAGAGGGTGGGTTTAGTACGCGTTACGGTCATCGAGCACCACGAAGATGGTTTTGAAAATGATGTAAAGATCGAGAAGCAGGGACCAGTTGCGTAGATAGGCGAGGTCGTAGTCGATGCGCTTCTTCATCTTTTCAACCGTGTCGGTCTCGCCGCGGCACCCGTTCACTTGGGCCCAACCCGTGACTCCCGGCTTTACCTTATGACGGACCATGTAGCCCTTGATGATCTTCCGATACAGCTCGTTGTGGGCGACGGCGTGCGGGCGGGGCCCGACAATGCTCATGCGGCCCTGGATGACGTTGAAGAACTGCGGCAACTCGTCGAGCGACGTCCGGCGCAGGAAAGCACCAAATGACGTCACCCGGCTGTCGTTCTTCTGCGCCTGGCGGATGAAATTTCCGTCGTCTTCGCAAGTCGTCATCGTGCGAAACTTGCTGACCACGATCTCATCGCCGTTGAGTCCGTAGCGCCGCTGCTTGAAGATGACTGGCCCGGGCGAGCTCGCCTTGACGCCGATTGCGATAATGAGGAGCAGGGGCGAAATCAGGATGAGGATGAGGACCGACAGGATGATGTCGCTCAGGCGCTTCACGATGCGGTTGATCCCGCTTGTTTGCCAAATCGCTCGCGGAGCGCAGCCGCCAACCCAACCTCGAGTGGATGAAACCGATCCTCGCGAGCGCGGCCTCGACCTCGACCTCGACCTCTACTTCGACCTCCGCCATCGGGCCGCGGCCCGTTCAATGAGCTTCGGCGATGCGCGCGCTGATCGTCCATAACCTTTACCAGCACGCGGGCGGAGAGGACGCGGTCGTGCGCGATGAGATTGCTCTGCTCCAGCGGAACTGCGTCGAAGTGGAGCTTTACCAGCGCGATAACGCAGTCATACCTGAAATGCCGCGCGCCGGCTTGGCTGCGCAAACAATATGGTCGAGCCGGACGATGCGTGAAGTGACGCAGGTCATCAAGCGGTTTCGGCCGGACGTTGTGCATGCGCACAACACCTTCCCGCTGATTTCTCCTTCGGTGTATTACGCAGCTTCGCGCATGGACGTTCCGGTCGTGCAGACGCTGCACAATTTCCGGCTGTCCTGCGTACAGGCCATGTTCCTCAGGGAGGGGAAGGTCTGCGAAGCATGCATCGGAAAGCTGCCTTGGCGCGGCATCGTGCGGCGCTGTTATCGGGGTTCCGCCATGCAGTCCGCAGTCATGGTCGGCATGCTCGGCTTGCACCGGGCGATAGGCACTTACAGCGCGCGAGTGGCGCGCTACATTGCGTTGAACGAATTTTGCCGCGACAAGTTCATCGAAGCGGGCCTTCCCGCCGAGCGCATAGTGGTCAAGCCGAACTTCGTCGACCTTCCTCCCCCCGGCAATCGTCCCCTCCGCTCGGGAGGCCTCTTTGTCGGCCGGCTGTCCCCTGAAAAAGGGGTGTCGGTGCTCGGCGAGGCCGTCGCGAATGGGGCAGGCGCGGTCGACGTCGTTGGCACCGGGCCTGAAGAGGCGGTGTTGCGGACGGTCAGCGGCATCACGCTGCTTGGGTGGAGGGAGCCGGCTGAGACTTACGAGCGCATGCGATCGGCGTCGTTCCTGGTGATGCCTAGCGTCTGGTACGAGAATTTTCCGCGCACGCTGGTGGAAGCCTACGCATGCGGGCTACCGGTTATCGCGAGCCGACTCGGTGCAATGGAAACGCTTGTTCGTGAAGGCGAAACAGGTTTGTTGTTCACGCCCGGCGACGCCCGGGACCTCGCCGCAAAAATGCTGTGGGCTCATGGGCATCCCGAGGAGATGCTGCGCATGGGGCGGGCGGCTCGCGCCGAATATGAGGCGCGCTATACATCGGAAATCAATATCGCCAGGCTTATCGGGATTTACCGGGACGCGATAGGGTCGGTCGCAACAGGTGCAACGACTTCGTTTGCTGAGTCCCGATCCGGTCAGTAACCGGACGCTCGCCTACAGCTTTCGCAAGGCGATGACGAAGTGATCGCGCGTGATTCCGCGTCCCACCGGAATGTTGCGCTGCCGGGATTTCGGCAGGAGCTTGTAATAGAGCACGGGCGACATGCGGAAAAGCGCCATGAGCACGAGGCGCAGGGCCTTGCCAAGAACGGAAAAATGCGGGCTGTACACATACTCTTTCACCGCGAGCACCTGTACACCTAGCGCTTGCGCATTGCGCTTGAACCAGTCTGGCGACACGAAGCTGATGTGCTCCGGCAGGTAGCAATACCAGAACCGGCTTCCCACCAGGCGCCAACTCCACGCGTCGGCGTTTGCGGTGGAGATGACTACGAGGCCGCCCGATGCAGCGGCGGATAGCAGCGCGCGTGTGAATTTCAAGGGATCGGGCAGGTGCTCGATGACGTCGCAGCAAACGACCGCATTGAACACCCGCTCCAGCAAAGGAATCTGGCCGATGTCCTTTGCAATTACGCGGACCTGGCGGTCCTGGGCGATTCGGGCGGCTTGCTCGTTGATTTCGATCCCATACGTTGCGTATCGGCTCGCAAGGGGCATCAATAGCCGTCCGCTTCCGCACCCGACATCGATGACGGAGCCTTTGTCGAGATGGTCGAGAAGCATCGCGCGGACCAGCTGGTGGTCGATGCGGTCGGTCTCGTCCCAGGTTTCCGATCCACCCTCGCGATAGAGCTTGTCGTAGGTGGCCTGCGAATAAATCGGGTAGCGGAATAAAAAGCTGCAGTCCCGGCACCGGTAAAGGCTGCCGCCCGCAAGTGGCGCGGCGAGCTGCCTGCCCGCGAAAAGGCGCGCGTCCGGAATGACGCCTTCGAGCGTCAGGTCGCTCCCGCCGCACGAGCGGCAACGAACCGCCCTTGCATCCGCGGCCGCGATTCCCGACGCAAGAATGTTCTCCTTCGCGGTCACCGTGATTGCAGCAATTGCCTGATGGCGCCGAGCATGAAAGCGAAATTGGTGGTGAGGTATCGCCGCCACAGGCGCTGCGGTTCAGCGGCGAGGCGATAAGCCCACTCGAGCCCTGACCGCTGCATCCACAGGGGTGCCCGCCTGACCGTTCCAGCCAGGAAGTCGAAGGCCGCTCCGACGCCGACCATTACCCCGTTCACCCGGCCGCGATGAGCGCCCATCCACAGTTCCTGCTTTGGGCATCCGAGGCCCACGAATACAACCCCTGCGTCCGATGCGTTGATGCGCGCAACCGTATCGGCATCTTCTTGCGCGGTCAGCTCACGAAACGGTGGCGCTTCGAGCCCTGCAATGCGCAAGGCGGGGAAGGACTTGGAGAGTCGGGCGCTTAAAAGTTCGAGCGTCCGTTGCGTGCTGCCATAGAAATACACCCGTGTGCCGGAAGCCTTGGCAAGGGCAAAGTATTGCCACATCATGTCGGCACCGCTGATCTTGTCCTGCCGCGCAAAGCCCAACCGTCTCAGCATCCAGGCCACCGGCATCCCGTCGGGCAGGACCATGTCGGCGCCGCTTACCGTCTGCCTGATGCTGCTGTCGTTTCGCATGCTCATGATCATATGAACGTTGCAGGCGCAGACGTAGCGGGACTGGCGGTTGACGGCCCACCACTCGATGGTTTGCAGGGCCCGCTGCCAGCTGATCGCGTCGATGAAGGCGCCCACCACCGTCGTGCCCCGGCGGGGCTGCGATGCGGTCGATGACTGTTTGAAGTTCGCGCCGGCAGGCCCCTCCGGAGTTCCGAGAAGCATCAACGCACCATGCGGCCGAGCACGACCCCGGTTGCCAGCGCAAGGCCGGCAGCTGCAAACGGATGAGCGGAAATGTAGTGGCACATTTCGTCCAGCAGTTCGTTTTCGCCTTCTTTCGTTCCGTCCGGCGCGGCCTGCATGGCACGGGCGAACTCGTCAGCCGGCATTCCGGGAATGGTGATGTCTTCCGACGGATCAGGGATGCCGGTGCCTAACGTGGACTGCATGATCTTCTCCTTGGGAGCCCGAATCGAAAGACCCGACTCCCCTGCGAGCGACGGCGAGCCATCGAACTGTTGTTTTGCCGAGCAGCGATGGTTGGCCTTGCGGCAAACAAGGTCTGTGCGAAAGCACACCGAACGTCGGAGAGCAGGGGCTCCTCTCGACTACAATACAGGCTGCCCCGATTCGAATAATTCATGCGACAAAAGACGCTTGCGGCAGTGCCCCCGGTGCTCGCTCCTACAGGCCTGGCACAAGTTTGATCCGGTTCGCCTCACTCGCCAGCGGAAGCAAAGGCAACTGCCTCGTCGTCGAAGTCGGGGCAAGCCGCCTGTTGCTCGACTGCGGACTCACGGTGCGCGATACGGTTCGCAGGCTTGCACGTCTCGGGCTCGTCCCATCGGACATCAGTGGGGTCATCGTTACCCACGAGCACGATGACCATGTCGGGGGCGCCTTCGCTTTTGCCGCCAAGCACGGGGTTCCCGTCTGGATCACACACGGGACGTGGCGCGCGGCCATTGAAGCCGGTAATGCGGATGAAACGGGCGGCGTGGAAGTAAACATCATCGATGGCAGGACGCCATTCGAAGTCCGCGAAATCGCAGTGCAGCCGTACACCGTCCCACACGATGCGCGTGAGCCCGTGCAGTTCGTGTTATCCGACGGCGCTCATCGGCTCGGTGTCCTAACCGATATCGGCGCATCGACTCGGCATGTGGAAGCGTCGCTCAGTGGCTGCGATGCCCTCGTCCTCGAGTGCAACCACGACTACGACATGTTGTGGGGCAGCGCCTACCCGAAGTGGCTCAAGCAGCGCATCTCGGGGCCGTTCGGCCACCTCGATAACGGCCAGGCCGGCACGCTTCTGGGGAGCCTGGATCGCTCGAAGCTGCAACATGTGATCGGTGCCCACCTGTCCCAGCAGAACAACCGGCCGGAGCTGGCTCGGCGCGCTCTCGCCCTCGCCCTCGGCTGCGAGGAGGAATGGGTGGGGCTTGCAACCCAGGAAGAGGGATTCGCCTGGCGTGAGCTGAGGTAAAAAAAACGGCGGGCCGAGGGGCCCGCCGTTTTGCCGTGCCTGAAGAGTCTTACTTCTTCGCGGCGTCGGCTGCGCTCTTGGCTGCGTCGGCAGCGCCGGCGGCTGCGTTTGCAGCGCCTTTGGCAGCATCAGCTGCGCCTTTGGCAGCGTCGGCAGCGCCTGCGGCTGCGTCTTTGGCTGCATCGGCTGCGGGAGCCGCAGCAGGTGCCGGCACGGGTGCCGGAGCAGGCGTCACAACCGGCGCCGGTGCGGGCGTCGGGGCAGGGGCAGGCTTTTCTTTCTCGCCGCAGGCGACGAGGGCGACCGCCATCATGGCGGCGAGCAGCAGTGACTTATTCATTAGGTTTCTCCCAGGGAAATTGACGACGATGAATTATTGGCAACGAGTCCGTGCCAGCCTTGGAGTATAGCACCCGAACCTTGCACTTTCCCTCTAAACGGCCATGCCGCCTTGTCATAGCCCGGCAGTCGTGCCGGACACCCCGGGTGTGGAGGCATTCCAGATCTCCTGGAACCTGGCCCGCATCACAAGCGCTTCGGTCTCGTCATTGACCCCGCACGCGCCGCGAAAGAAGCGGCTCACCGGTCGGCGGACGTAGTGATTCTGGTCGAGCACGAGGAAACTGTCCTGTAACGAACGTAAGGCCTCCGAGGTACGGTTCACCTCGACCGCATGGCTGTAGAGCGAGAGCAGGTTCACCATGCGGGGACAATAGCGGGTGAGGTGGTCCGGGTTGTGCACCACCATGTAGATCTTCCTCGTGCGGCTGAACGCCAGAAACGAGCGCAATGCCTCGATGCGCTCGGGCGAGTTCAGGTTGAGCGAAGACAGGTCCGCGTCGAAGATGCGCAGTTCCCGCGCGGGCAGGCGCAGGACACGGTCGACAGCCGCTTGGAAGCCGGCGGTCGTGTCGAAAAGGGCATAGTCCTGTGCGGGCCCAGGCGTCTCGTCCTTGTCGGTCATCGGTTCTTCTCCAGGGACAGGAATCCGGCTCGATACCAGTCGTAGATTAAATCCGCGGTCGGCTGGCGGGCGAGCCGGGCGCCGGTGATCTCCCGATCGTCGGCAAGCTCGTGGAGGGCAGTCGCCGAGCGACGCTCGACCCGCAATGAGGCGCCGTTGATGTAGATCCGCTGTGCTCGGAAAAGCATGCGCGTTCGCGGATCGACGCGCACGGTGGAGACCCGGAGACTGCGCAAAAACGCCTGGGGCGAAAGTGGCCGGGCGGGCGGTTCGAAAACGACTTGCTGTTTGGGTTCGGAAAGGTAGCGCCCCATGAACTCCGCTGCCTCGCCGTCGGTCCAGCGAATCTTTGCGAGCGTCCGTCCGGCTTCCCTGAGCAGGTGTTCGTCGATCCTTGCGGGGTGCGACGCGGGCTTGCGCCCGGGATCGGAGTAGGCGCCGTCCGCGAAGCCACGTTCGTGCAGGAAGTCCAGGAAAGCCGTCGAGAGTTCCGTTGCACCGGGTGCCCGAAACCCGATCGAATAGGTTTCGCACGTTTCGAGCGCCGTGCCTTCGTGCCCCCAGCCCGGAGGCAAATACAGCATGTCGCCTGGATCGAGCGTCATTTCCTCTGCGGGCCTGAAGTGGGCAATGAGCTTGAGCGGGGCTTCGCGCAGCAGGCTGAACGGCCGGCGACCGGGCGGCATGAGCCTCCATCGGCGCCTGCCACGGCCTTGCAGCAGGAACACGTCGTACGAGTCCGCGTGCGGCCCGACACCGCCTCCGGGCACTGCGAAGCTGATCATCACATCGTCGAGGCGCGCCCATGAGGCAAACGAAAAACGCCTCAGCAGGGCATCGGCCGCCTTGCAGTGAAGGTTGAGGTCGTTCACGAGGAGCGTCCAGTTGGTCGCAGGAAGGCGGGATAAATGGCGCCTGCCGAAAGGACCCGATGCAACCTGCCAGTCCGGCGAGCGCAGGACCAGCCGGGACTCGACGTCCTCTTTACCCGCAAGCGTGAAAAGGTCGCGCTTTTCGATCAGGCCTTCAAAGCAGGGGACTGCCTGGCGGACGAGGAGAGGGCGTTTCTGCCAGTAGCCGCCCAGGAATGCTTTGGGACTAAGTCCTCCCAGTGGCGGGGTGAGGGCGGGCATGGCCGGATTATAGGCGGTGGCCGAACTGAGTCCGCCCGGATTCCCACGCCGGGTCTTTGCATTAGAATCCGCCGCAAACGCCTACCACATGCTGCACACCGGTCAAACCGCTCCGACCTTCTCACTGCCCGACGCAGACATGCAGACGGTCAGCCTGTCCACGTACAAGGGCCGCAAGAATGTCGTCCTGTATTTCTATCCGCGTGACGGCACGCCGGGCTGCACTCTCGAGGCGATCGAGTTCTCGGATCATGAGGACCAGTTCGAGCGTCATGACTGCATCGTGCTCGGCGTCTCGCGCGACGACTGCATGGTTCACGCCGAATTTCGCGACAAGCACGGCCTATCGGTCAATCTGCTTTCCGACTTCGAAGGCGATGTCTGCCGGAAATACGGGGTGTTGCAGGAAAAGGAGGCCGAAGGCGTGAAGCGCCTCTTCCTCGTGCGCTCGACATTCGTGATCGACAAGAAAGGGGTTATTCGTCACGCCCTCTATGGGGTCAACCCGCGCGGGCACGCCGCCGAGGTCGTCGAAGTCGTGCGCACCCTTAAGGCTTGAGCTACCGGATTTGGACAAGATAGCCCCGGATACCGTCGTGGTCCTGCGTACCGAAATAGAGGATACGCAGGGCGAGGTCATCGATACTTCCGACATCCCGATGACTTACCTTCACGGAGGGTACGGGGGGCTCTTCGAAAGGCTCGAGCAGGAGCTCGAGGGCAAGCGAGCGGGCGACGTCGTCCTCGTTCAGCTCGAGCCGGAAGAGGCATTCGGCGAGTATGACGCCGAGCTCGTGAGGGTGGAGCCGCGTACCCGTTACGGCGACGGCCTCGAGGAGGGCATGGAGGTCGAGGACGCCTTTGACGAGGAGGAGCCGCGCATGTACGTGATAACCGACCTCGCCGGCGACAAGGCTGTGCTCGACGGCAACCATCCGCTCGCGGGCATTGCACTGAGGTTCACCTGTACGGTGATCTCCATCCGCCCCGCGACCGAGGAAGAAATCGAGGCCGGCGCCGCATCGGAGCACCCTCCCGCCTGACCGGCCGGCGGTTTGCCCGGGCCGATACGAAGGCCTATGATCTGCCGAAACAATATTCCGGCCGTTCGCGCCCTGTGAGGAGGAGTTCCGCATGAAGGACATGCTCTCGTACGGTGTCGGTACGCTGTTCGCTTTTGCCGTCATCCTGTTCGTCCTGTACGTCTTCATCCAGGACGTCACGCAGAAAAAACACGGCGTGCTCCGGAACTACCCGGTCATCGGGCACCTGCGTTATTTCTTCGAGCAACTCGGCGAGTATTTCAGGCAGTACTTTTTCGCAGGCGACCGCGACGAAATGCCGTTCAATCGCTCGACCCGCGGGTGGGTCTATCGGTTGGCGAAAAACGAGGGTGGAACCATCGGGTTCGGGTCGACATACGACTTGCACCTGCCCGGCGCCCTGATCTTCGTGAACCACCCCTTTCCGGTGCTGGAAGAAGAGCGGTTGCCGACGCCTTCCCTGATCCTTGGGGAGAACTACTGCAAGGACCCGTTCGAAGCGAAGTCGCTCGTGAACATCAGCGGCATGAGCTTCGGGGCGATCTCGGCGCCGGCCGTCCGGGCCCTCTCGCGCGGCGCCGCGGTCAGCGGATGCTGGATGGACACAGGTGAAGGCGGGCTTTCGCCGTATCACCTCGAAGGCGGCTGCGACGTCATCATGCAAATCGGCACTGCAAAGTATGGCGTCAGGGACGCGCACGGCGAGCTTTCAGCCGAGCGGCTGGTGGAGCTTTCAAAGGTGGTGAAGGCTTTCGAGATCAAGCTCTCGCAAGGCGCGAAGCCGGGCAAGGGCGGTGTGCTTCCCGGCAAGAAAGTGACGTCCGAGATTGCCCGCATCCGCGGCATCCCCGAAGGGCGCGATTCGATCAGCCCGAACCGCCACCGGGACATTTCCAACATCAACGAGCTGCTCGACAAGGTCGCGCACATTCGGGATCTCACCGGCCGACCCGTCGGGGTGAAGACGGCGATAGGCGGTTGGCTGTTCCTGAACGACCTGGCAGACGCCGTGCACCGCAGGGGCCTGGAATATGCGCCTGATTTCCTTGTGGTCGATGGAGGCGAGGGCGGGTCCGGTGCAGCGCCGCAGGCATTGGCCGACCACATGAGCCTTTCCATCGAGGAAGCGCTGCCGCGTGTGGTGGACGCACTCATCGAATCTGGACTCAAGCAGCGCATCCGCGTGGTGGCCTCCGGCAAGCTTGTGACGTCCGCGCGGGCGGCGTGGGCTCTCTGCGTGGGAGCGGATTTCATTAACACCGCGCGCGGATTCATGTTCTCGCTGGGCTGCATCCAGGCCTTGCGCTGCCAGACCAACACCTGCCCGACCGGGATCACTACGCACAGCCATCGGCTGCAGCGCGCGCTGGTCGTCGAGGAGAAATACCTGAGGGTGGCGAATTACGCGAACAACATGAACCGCGAGATCGACATGATTGCCCACTCCTGCGGCGTTCGGCATGCGCGCGAGCTGCGGCGGGAGCATGTGCGCCTCGTCCAGGCAAACTGCCAGTCGATCGCGCTCAACATGATCTATCCGTACCCGGAGCCGAAGGCGCGTGTCCGCGTTGCCTGACGGGAAAGTCGAACTTTCAATACTGCAGACTGGCTCGGGGGCTGGCTTTCACGCCAATTCGAATTACGGTTTTGGTATAAGCCACGCGTTCCATGCGCGTCTCGCCGAGTCGACCACTTCACTTGCCGTAAGACCCACCGGCCCGATCGAGCGGCTCGAGCATTCATCGGCCGCCACTCCGTGAAGGTGGGCGCCCAGCACGAGCGCCGCCTCACCGGGGAGTCCCTGGCCCAGGAGTGCCCCGAGCAGGCCGGCGAGCACATCGCCCATTCCCCCTGAGGCCATGCCGGGGTTACCCGATGTATTGATGAACCAGTGGCCGTCCCGCGCCGCGAGGATGCTCCCGTTTCCTTTCAGCACGACGTGCGCATTGAAGCGTTCCCTCAGCAGCCGCGCGGCGGCCAGGCGATCGGCCTGGACCTCGTCGGTCGCTACGCCAAGCAGGCGGGCTGCCTCGGCAGGATGCGGGGTGATGATCGTCTCGGCGGTCCGGCCGAGGCAGGCATCCTTCAAGCCCGCATCCCCGGCGATGAGGTTGAGCGCATCTGCATCGAGCACGCAGCGGATGTCGCTTGCCAACGCGGCACCCAGGAAGGTTTCGGCCGGTCCGCCTCGCCCGAGGCCAGGGCCCACGACGAGCGCATCCAGGTCCAAACCGAGGACATCTCCCGGCCGTCGAAGCATGAGCTCGAGCGTGGCCGGGTCGAACCGCGGCGCATCTTCGTCGAGCAGTCCCACGAAAACTTTTCCGGCGCCCAGTTTCAATGCGGCCCTGCCGGCCAGGAGTGCCGCCCCGCACATGCCTTGCGCACCGCCGAGGATCCCGACTGTTCCTGCGGTCCCCTTATGGAAGTTCTTCGGCCGCTGCTTCAAGACGGGGCGGAAAAGGTCGGGACTTGCGATCCATCCGCTGGGAGGAAGCAGGCCGCCTGTTTCGAGGCCAAGGTCGGCGACGTGCACCTCCCCAGAGGCGTCCGGCCCATCGAGGGTGAGCAACCCGGGCTTCCGAGCAATGAAGGTCAGCGTGTGGCTGGCCTTGATCGCCCTGCCGAGAATCCTGCCTGTGTCCGAGGTGAGGCCACTGGGAATGTCGAGTGAGAGGACACGGCAGCGCTGCGCGTTTGCGTAGTCGACCAAGCGCGCGTAATCGCCGGCCACCTCGCGGGTCAGCCCGATGCCAAACAGGCCGTCGATCATCAGCGACCATCGCCGGTCCGGGGGCAACGTGGCCGCTTCTGCGGCGGTGACGCATGTGACCCTGAAAAATCGCTCACCGAGGATGCGGGCCGCGATGCGTGCGTCCCCGCCGTTATTGCCCGGTCCGACGAGTACGAGGATGTCCTTGCCCCTGTCCGATGCCAACTGGGCGGCCAGGTCTGCCGCGGCTAGTCCCGCACGCTCCATCAACGGTGGCTGCGCATCGGAGGCGGAGGCCTCGATGCGACGAATTTCCTCGGTCGTGTAAATCGCTACCGGGCCGGTGGCCATGGGATCAGCGCACGCCTACTTCTTGTTCATCACTAAGTCCGGCAGCCAGGTCACGGTCACGGGGAAGACCGTGATGATTGCAATGCAGATGACGAGGCAGGCGAAGAAAGGCAGGGAACACTTCGCGATGTAGTTACTGTCCTTGCCCGTCATGTTCTGGAGGACGAAGAGGTTGAACCCGACAGGTGGTGTGACCTCTGCGATCTCGACCAGCAGGACAATGAAGATGCCGAACCAGATGAGGTCGAACCCGGCCTTCTGGATCATGGGCAGCACCACCGCCGATGTGAGCACGATCATGGAAATCCCGTCGAGCGCGGTGCCGAGCACGATATAGAGCGCCGCCAGGACGCCGATCAGCGCATAAGGGGACAGCCCGAGAGATGCGACCCACTCGGCGAGTGCGCGCGGAATGCCGGTGTAGGCCATGGTCATGCTGAGGAACGACGCGCCGGCGAGGATGAACATGATCATGCAGGACACCCTGGTGGCGCCCATCAGGCTGTCGATGAAGCTTTTCCACGTAAGGGACCCGCCCCACCATGCAATCGCGAGCGAACCCAGCACGCCGTACGCCGCGCACTCGGTAGCCGTAGCAAGGCCTGCCACCAGCACCCAGACGATGAAGATGATCAACGCGGTGCAGGGAATGAGGTTGCCCGAAGCTCGGACCTTCTCCATGAAACTCATTTCCGGGCCCGGCGGGGGCGTCTTGTCCGGATTGCGCAGCGCCCAGACGACGATGTAGCCCGAGAAAAGCGCCATGAGGATGAATCCCGGGATGAATCCCGCGAGGAAAATCCTGATGATCGACGCGTCTGCGGCCACCGCGTAGACCACCATCGTGATGGAGGGGGGGATCAGGATGCCGAGCGTGCCGGCCGTGGCGAGCGACCCCAGCGCGATCTTCTCGTCATACCCACGGCGAGTGAGTTCCGGAAGCGCGACCTTCGCAATGGTCGCGCAGGTGGCCGCCGACGAGCCGGAAACGGAGCCGAAGATGCCGCACCCCAGGATCGTGGTGTGCATCAGCCGTCCGGGAACCTTGTTCAGCCAGGGGGACAGGCCCTCGAACATCTCTTCGGACAGCTTGGTCCGAAACAATATCTCGCCCATCCAGATGAACATCGGCAGCGCGGCGAGCGTCCATGAGGCGTTCGATCCCCAGAACGCGGTGAACAGGT
>JANXRZ010000161.1 GCA_025352885.1 Pseudomonadota bacterium
CTCGAACGCGCCGAAGGTATGTACTACTGGACGCCCGATGGCCGAAAGGTGCTCGATGGCACGGCGGGTCTCTGGTGCGTGAATGCCGGTCACTGCCGCCCGAAGATCGCCGAGGCGATCGCAGCGCAAGCCAAAAAGCTCGACTTCGCGCCGTCGTTCCAGATGGGCCATCCGATTGCTTTCGAATTTGCCGATCGCCTTGCCGCCATCGCTCCGAAGGGTCTCGGTCGCGTGTTTTATACGAACTCGGGGTCGGAGTCGGCCGACACGGCCCTCAAGATTGCGCTGGCTTACCATCGAGCGCGCGGTGAGGCCGGGCGCTTCCGGCTGATCGGCCGCGAGCGCGGCTATCACGGCGTCAATTTCGGCGGCATGTCGGTCGGCGGCATCGTCGGCAACCGCAAGACTTTCGGCACGGCCATGCTGCCGGGCGTCGATCATATTCGCCATACCCACGACACCCGCAACCTCATGTCGCATGGCCAGCCGGCACATGGCGGCGTGGAATTCGCCGACGACCTGGAGCGGCTCGTGGCGCTGCACGACCCCTCGTCGATTGCCGCAGTCATTGTCGAACCGGTGGCGGGGTCGACCGGCGTGCTCATCCCGCCCAAAGGCTATCTCGAGCGGCTCCGCGAAATCTGCACCAAGCACGGCATCCTCTTGATATTCGACGAAGTCATCACCGGCTTCGGGCGCCTCGGCGCGCCTTTCGCGACGGATTACTTCGGCGTCAAGCCGGACATGATCACGTGCGCCAAGGGCATCACGAACGGCACGATCCCGATGGGCGCGGTGCTGCTGTCGGACGCGATCTACGAAACCTTCATGAAGGGCCCGCAGGGCATGGAGTTCTTCCACGGCTATACCTACTCCGGGCATCCGATGGCATGCGCCGCCGGCATCGCGACGCTGGACGTTTATGCCGAAGAAGGGCTGTTCACCCGGGCGGCGGAGCTCGCGAAGTACTGGGAGGACGCGATCTGGTCGCTCAAAAGCGCAAGGCACGTGATCGACCTGCGCGTGATCGGGCTGGTCGCCGGCATCGAGCTCGCGCCACGCGAAGGGGCTGCCGGCAAGCGCGCGTTCGAAGCGTTTACGAAGGCTTTCGACAATAGCGTGCTGATCCGCGTGACCAGCGACATCATCGCCGTGTCCCCGCCGCTCATCGTCGAGAAGGCCCAGATCGACGAGATCGCGGGCACCATTTCGAGCGTGCTCTCGACAATCGACTAGCGAGGTTCGGCGCGCCCGCGGCGCAAAACCGCGGCGTTGCCTCTTACTTGGTGGCGGTCCGGACGACGCCGAGCCGCCCGCCCCCGCGGGCCGGCTGGCGTACTCTCGGGGGGGCGACCATGTCGCGCACGAAGTTGGGCAGTGCGAAGACGCCCTCGTGCGTTTCGCCGTTGTAGTAGCGCAGGTCGATCAGCTTGCGCTGGTCGATGCGCCGATCGATTTCATCTGCGGTGAAAGACTTGGGGTCGAGTTTGTCCGAGGCGCACGCCATGGCCCACATCGAGCCGTACAGCGGCACGAACATCGTGTAAGGCCGGACGATGCGAAAGACTGATCCCAGCCGTGCCGAGATCTCGCTGACGCGGTCCGGCCGCGCAATCGGTGAGCCGATGTGCAAGGTCAGGGCGCCGCCCGGTGCAAGGATGGCGCGGCACTGCTGGAAGAATTCGGTCGAGTAAAGCGATTCGGCCGGGCCCATCGGGTCGTTCAGGTCGAGCACGATGAGGTCGAACTTCTCGTCCGTGTCCCGCACGAAGCGCAGGCCGTCCTCGACCAGCACCCGCAGCTTCGGGTTGTCGAAGACGCCGTTATGCACCGCGACAAAATGCTCCTTGGCGACCCGGATTACGTCTGGGTCGAGCTCGACCATGGTCACCTGCTCGACGGACGGGTGCTTGAGCACTTCTTCGGAGGATCCGCCGTCTCCGCCGCCGATGATGAGCACTTTTTTCGGTCCCGCGTGCGCAGTCGCGGCGGGATGGACGAGGTTCTCGTGATAGACGAACTCATCGCGCTCGGAGGTCATGTTGAAGCCGTCGAGCCGGAAGAGCTTGCCGTATTGCGGCGTGTCGTAGATCTGCATCTGCTGGTACGGCGTTTGCCACTCACCGAGCTTGCGCTCAGCCTTGATGTAGAACCCGGTCGAATCGTTGAGCGGCTCGATCAGGACATGCTGGCCGCGCTCGATTTCCTGGCGGGCGATTTCGGCGGGCTTATAAAGGGCGATCAGCGCGTCGAACACCCGGCGCGCCTTGGCGCTGTTGTCGTCCATGAAATTGCAGACGTACACGTCGAGCGTGAGCCCCTTCTTCTCGGGCCAGGTGTGGATCGCGACATGGGATTCGGCCAGCAGGACGAGGCCCGTAAAGCCGGCGTCGTCGAACTGGTGGAAGCGGGCGTCGAGCACGGTGAGGTCCGCATCCCGGCAGATTTGCGCACACAGGTCGCGCATCTTGGGTGCGTCGAGCAGGAGTGACGGGTCACAACTGCAACCGTTAAGG
>JANXRZ010000235.1 GCA_025352885.1 Pseudomonadota bacterium
CACCAGAGACCCGCCGTGCCATCGAGCACCTTTCGGCCATCGGGCGTCCAGTAGTACATACCTTCGGCGCGTTCGAGCAGGCGCGGCGCCTTCTTGAACTCGCGGTTCGCCGTATACGGCATGAAGAAGGCACTTTGTTCCAGGTCCAGGGCACTGCTTGCGCGGTCATTCATGGAGTTTCCTTTTTCAGGCGGCCTTGGCTTCGCCGACGACACCCGCCGCGGCAACCATGGCATTAAAGAGCACGCTTGCACCGGCGGCAATTTCGTCGGGACGCGCGTTTTCGAGCTCGTTGTGTGAAAGGCCGCCTTCGCACGGCACGAAAATCATTGCCGTCGGCGCCACCCGGTTGAGGTACACCGCATCGTGGGCCGCCCCGCTGACGATGTCCCGGCAGGAAAGCCCGAGCGCTTTCGCAGACGAGCGGACGCTGTCCACCAGCTTGGGATCGAAATGACTGGGTGCGAAATACAGCACTTCCTTTATGTCGATAGTCACGCGGCATTCGGCCGCGATCGCCTTCGCCGACTTGCGGAGGTCTTCGACCATGGCGAGCAGCGTCTCGTCCTTTGCGTTGCGCACATCAAGCGTCATGCTGACCGCACCGGGCACGACGTTCCTCGAATTCGGTGAAACCCGAAGGTGCCCGACCGTTGCCCGCGCATTGTCGGGATAAGTATGCGCGACGCGGTTGGTCTCCACCACGAGGCGGCTTGCCGCCAGCAGCGCGTCCTTCCTCAACTCCATGGGCGTCGGGCCGGCATGCGAATCCTGTCCTGTCACCTCGACGTCGAACCAGCGCTGGCCGAGCGCACCCTGCACCGCCCCGATGGTGGTCTTCGTATTTTCGAGCACCGGGCCCTGCTCGATATGCGCCTCGAAATAGGCGCCTACTTTGACGGGTTTCGCCTCGCCTTTGTACCCGATGGCCTTAAGAGCGTCGCCAACGCTTACGCCTTCGACGTCTTTCTGGGCATGCATGCTCTGCGCGGTGTAAATCGAGGCGAAGACACCCGACCCCATCATGGTGGGCACAAAGCGCGAGCCTTCCTCATTGGTCCATGCCGCGACCTCGATGGGCGCTTGCGTCTTGATCCCGAGCTCGTTCAGGCGGCGGACCACCTCGAGGCCGGCGAGCACGCCGTAGGCCCCGTCGAACTTTCCGCCCGAAGGCTGCGTGTCGAGGTGGCTGCCGGTCATGACCGGCGGCAGCGAGTCATCCACGCCCGGGCGGTGCGCGAAGATGTTGCCGATGGCATCAACCCTCACGGACATGCCCTCGGCCTTGCACCAATCGACGAACCGGTCCCGCCCCTGCCGGTCGAGGTCCGTAAGCGTCAGGCGCTTAACGCCGCCCTTGGGCGTGGCGCCAATCTTGGCGAGATCCATGAGCGACTTCCATAGGCGCTCGGCGTTGACCTTCAAGGGCTGCATTACAACTCCGGCGGGCGAAACGGACGGGGAAAGGAAGCTTACCGCAATTCGCTTTTGACATGCAGGGCACCCCCGGGCGCATCATTGGGCCCACTAGGTCCAACTGGGAGTTCCGTATGTCCACCAAGCCAGCCGAAAATTACACGCCGGAGTCCGTGACCGCCCTGCTCGAACTGATCGGGATTCAAGTCGACGCGGCCCGCGCTCCGGGGATTGCGGGAACCTTGAACGCGCAGGTGAAAGGTGCCCACACGGCCTTTGCCGGGCTGTCCTTTGAGACGGAGCCTGCGACGTATCTCGTGGTCGCTGCGAAGGAAGCGCCATGAATGAGGCGGATATCCTCGAGTTGTCGTCCGCCGGCCTTGCGAATGCCATCCGCGCGGGTAAGGTCACGTGCGTGTCGGCGATGGAATCCGTGCTCGAGCGGGCCGAGCGTGTACAACCGGCGCTGAACTGCTTCATCCGCATCGATCGCGAAGAAGCGCTTGCCGCCGCGCGGGTGGCCGACCTCGAGCGGGCCCGCGGCGCCTTGCGCGGACCGCTGCACGGCGTGCCGATGGCGCACAAGGACATGTACTACCGCGAAGGCGTCCCGTCGTCCTGCGGCTCAAAGATCATGCGCGACCGCCCTGCACCTTCAACGGCCACGGCGCTGAAGCGACTGGACGCGGCCGGGGCAATCCAGTTCGGCGTGCTCAACATGGCGGAATTCGCCTATGGCCCGACCGGGCACAACGCGCACTACGGGCACTGCCGCAATCCCTGGAATCCCGAGTGCATCACCGGCGGGTCCTCCTCCGGCTCCGGCGCCGCAGTCGCGGCACGTGCGTCCTTTGCTGCCCTGGGCTCGGACACCGGCGGGTCGATCCGCTCGCCGGCTACCTTTTGCGGACTGTCCGGGATCAAGCCGACGTGGAGCCGTGTCTCGCGCCATGGCGCAATGTCGCTCTCCTTTTCAATGGACACGGTTGGCCCGCTTGCGCGCACGGTGGAGGATTGCGCCCTCATCATGGGTACGATTGCGGGCGCAGATCCGCTCGACCCTACGGCCAGCAACCACGCCGTGCCGAATTACATCGAGCGCCTTGCACGTCCCGTTAAAGGCCTGAGGGTCGCGACCACGAAGCGCTACTTCCACGATGCCATGGATCCGGAGATCGAAGCGCTCGTGCAGAAAAGCCTCGACACGTATGCCCGCCTTGGCGCCGAGATCGTCGAAGTTGACCTGCCCGACATGGAGGCGTGGGCCCATGCCGCGGTCATGATGATTGCTGCGGAAGCGGGCGCGGCCCACGCCAACTGGATGCGCACCCGGCCGCAAGACTACTCAGACCAGGTCCGTGCGCGGCTCGAGCTCGGGCTGTCGCTACCTGCGACGGCGTATCTCGAGTGCTTGCGGTTGAGGGGCGTCGCGCTCGAGGCATTCTCGCGTGCGGTCTTCGACAAGGCCGACTTCCTGCATGTCCCCACCGTAAGCTTCCAGACACCCACCCTCGCTGCGACCGACGTCGGCGGCGGCGAAACCATGATGAAAGTGATGAACACCATCACCCGCTTGACCCGTCCGGGCAATTTCCTCGGGCTGCCTTGCCTCTCGGTCCCGGCGGGGTTCACCAAGAGCGGGATGCCGACCGCAGTCCAGCTCATCGGCCGGCAGTTCGACGAGGCCACGCTCTTTACGGCAGGGCATGCGTATCAGCAGGCGACGCAGTGGCACCTCCGGTCGCCTGCCACGCCGTCACCGAGTAAATGACAAAGTCGAACTTTGTTTTATCTGGATCTAATGGCATAGCGCTTCTCATGCCAATTCGTATTACCGATTAGTAATATCAAAGACGGATCGGCGAGGCCCGCGTTGCCGGCGCCCCCGAATGAGTGAATCAGCGCACTTACCGCATCGGCGGTACGCCCTACCCTGCGCATTTCTTCCAACCGGAGCAACGCCATGGCGAGTCAGGGAAACAAGGTGACCAAAGGAAACCAGAAGGCCGGCCTCAAGGGTGGCAAGCAGGATGGAGCCAGCCGCAAACCCGGGGCCACAAAAACGACCGCCGCTAGCGCCAGCTCCAAGCGGGCCGGCGGGCCCGCGCGGACCGAGAAGTACGACAGCGGAAAGCAGACCCAGCGATAGCAGCGCAAGGCGGCGAGCGCCAGCTAGGCCATGGGCACGAAGTCGATCGATGCAACCACGATCTGGAACGTCCCCTTGTGGCCTGGCGGCATGCAATCAAGGTTGTCCTTCACGAACGCGCGCAGGTTTTCGTCCGCTCGTGAGCGGCGCGAGCTTCCCGCGGCAAGGTAGTCACGTACCGCAAGCGGCCCGACGAAAATGGCCACCAGCCGATCGGGCGGCCACTGGAACTGCAACTGCGCGTCGCCCGCTTGCACTACCCCGGCTTTCGCATCACCGGGAAATAACGGTCGCAGAACCGCGGCCCAATGTTCGAGTGTTTGTTCGTCCGTCATGGGGAAGTGAGTGACCGACCGTACAGTTTTTCGAGACGCCCGATAGCTAGAGTCGCCGAACTGCTGCAAAGGAGAAGAACGACATGACACCCAGCGCGCGCGAGCAATTCCACCGTGGACTGCAGCAGATTCGTAAAGCGATCGGAACGCGGCTCGGCGGGGTCAGCGCCGAGATCGTCGCAGAGGGCATTTCCCACCCGGCATGGCAGGACCAACGCAGACTGCCCGACGTCCTGCCGATTTCGGTCGCGCCATCCGATTCGCCTGTGCTGACAATCGAATTCACCAGCCGGGAGATCCAGGACAGCTGGAGTGGCATCCAACGCGACGACGTCCGGCGAAAAATCGGCCTTTACGCCAACGAGTATGAGCGTCGGCGGGGCCGGCGCTGGGACTTCGGTTCGCAGGCGCATTGAACCGCTCCTGCGCCCGGTCTACCGCGAAAGAATATCGACGGACGCTACTACAATCCTGAATTCGGGTTCGTCACGCTGCGTCGGTAAGATCGAGGGCTGCCGCTTCAGGTTCGAGTGCACGTGAGCAAACAGCTTCCGGTCTGCACGCGCTCTTTGGCCGTCCTGAGCGTTGCGATAGTCTTTCATGGCGTTTGGCGCAATGAAGATTGCAACGCTGCGCTTCCCGGACCCGGATTGCCCCAAATGGGAAACCGGCTGCCACCGAACCGAGATCTGGTTCAACTGCGGCGTAAACGCGAATTCGGCACAGGACGGAAACAGCGGACCCAGCAGGTCCGCCCACTTAACGAGCGTAGGTTGATGCATTTGTGAGCAGCCTGGATTGGTTCTGTGGCACCGCGCGGGCGGTCGTGCAAACGGAGGAAAATATAGGCGATGAGCCATCGCGAGTCTGCGCTCCACTTCACACATGGCGCAGTTCCTTGGTATGACTGAGGTGCGTGGTATTGTTTTGGCCATGAAGAAATTCATCACGCGCTCGATCGCGGGCGCTTGCCTGCTCCTGCTTTGCGGCGCCTCACTTGCCCAGAATTGGCCGTCAAAGCCGGTCCGGCTCGTGATCCCTTTTGCCCCTGGCGGACCGACGGACATCATTGCGCGGCTGGTCGGACAGAAGCTCTCCGAATCGCTTGGCCAACCGATGGTGGTCGAGAGTCGGGCCGGCGCAGGCGGGAACATCGGGACCACCGCGGTGGCGAAGTCGCCCCCCGACGGATACACGATCCTGCTGACTAGTTCGGCTTACGCGGTCAACGTCAGCCTCTCGCCAAATGCGGGCTATGACCCCGAACGGGACTTCATCCCGGTGGTGGTGGTCGCCAAACAGGCTAATCTCATCTTCGTGCACCCGGGCCTCGGGGTCAAAACGCTGGCTGAACTGCTCGCCGCGGCCAAGTCAAAGAAGCTGGCTTTCGCGTCGCCTGGCAGCGGCACAACGCCCCATCTCACTGCGGAGAACCTTTTCAACGTCATCTCGAAGCTCGACATGACGCCCATCCACTTCCGGGGCGCCGGGCCGGCGATCGCAGCCGTGGTCGGCGGCGAACCCCCGGTTGGTGCGGGAGCCGCGTCGACTCCCTTGCCGCACATCAAGGCGGGGCGCCTCCGGCCGATTGCAGTGTCGTCTGCGGCGAGAGTCGCTGCCCTGCCCGACGTGCCCACGTTCGCGGAAGCGGGATTTCCGGGTGTCGAGGACGACACGTGGATCGGGATTTTCGCGCCCGCCGGCACACCCCACGTTGTGGTGCAGAAGCTCAACGAGTCGGTGAACCAGGCATTGCGCACTGCGGACATGAAAGAGCGCCTGGACGCGCTCGCCTTCGAGGCCGTCGGTGGAACGCCCCAACAATTTGCCGATTATGTGAAAGTCGAAATTGCGAAATGGGGCAAGGTGGTGCGCGCCGGGAACATCAAGGCAGAGTAACCGTCAGATGTAGCGCAAGCCCGGCTTCAGCCCCAGGTAATACTGGCCGACGGTCTGCAAGTGGGCGAAGTTGGCCTGGATCTGCTGGGACACCGCATTCATATCGCGCAAGCGTCGCTCGAAAGGCCCGCCTTCGAAAATGGCCGTCGCACCTGCGTCTGCGTAAGCGGTGCTTACCACCTCTCGCGCCTCGTGGATCGCGTAAGTCGAGGCAAGGCGCAACCTGACCCGCGAATCGAAACTCAAGCGGCCGCCCGCGCAGTCCTGCCACATCTCGCGCAGGATCGAGAGGATCCAGGCACGCGCCGATTCGAGCCGTGCCTCGGACAAGGCGATCCGGGACTGGATCCAGGCGTCGTCCCTGAGTGGATTGCCGGTGCCCGAAGGGGTCTTCTTCGTGGCCAGCTCAATGAACGCATCGAGCGTCGCTCGGGCAATGCCAAGGCCAACCGCAGAAAACCCGGCCTGGTAGACATTCATCGGCGAAAACCGATAAAGCGGACCTTGCTCGCGCCTTTCGGGCTCGAGCTCCGGTTCGGCATCTTCCCCAAGATGATGATCCCGCGCAGTTGCTCGCGGCACGAGCGAGAACTCAGCCGGAACGAAAAGATCCGCGACCGTGTAGGTGTCGCTGCCGGTACCGCGCAAGCCGACCACTTTCCAGGTGCCTTCCTTGATCGTGACAGAGGAGCGCGGGATCAGCATCGTGCGCTCCATCGGCCGACCGTGCGCATCCTGCAGCAGTTGGCCGGCCTCGTCGGTGCGATGGCAATGCGCGCCGATCCAAGTCGCATGCCGGTTTCCGCTCCCGAATCCCCATGTGCCGCTGATCTGCCATCCGCCTTTGACGGGGGTCGCGCGACACTGGGGACCCAGCGAGTATCCCCAGGCCACCGCAGCGCGCGCATCGCCGAAGACGCGATGGGCTGCTGCGGGGTCCATGTAAGCCGCCGACATCGAACAGCCGGCGCTTTGCGAGATGCACCAGGCGGCGCTCGCGTCGCCGGCGGCAATCTCGGAAACCACCTGGAAAAACGTTGCGGGCTCGAGTTCGGCTCCGCCAAAGGTGTGCGGAAGGAGCATCCGAAAGAGTCGGGCTTCGAAAAGGGCGTCCAATACGTCGGCCGGGAGTTCGCATCCTGCGTCGATTTGTGGCCCTGCGGATTCCAGCAGCGGCCTCAATGCGTGGGCCCGTGAGATCCAGCCCTGCTCGATCCCGGTGCCGGACGACGTGCCGCTCATCGGTTTTTTTTCTTCCATTCCTCGTAGCGCTCGCGCGTGACGTCGTTTGGCGGATAGGTGCCGGGCAACGCGCGCCCCCCCGCGATCTCCTCCAGGACGAACCGCTCGAGCTGCTCCTGGTCGGAAGCTTCCTTGGCCACTTCGTCTGCAAGATGGCGCGGCACGACAATCACGCCGTCAGCATCTCCGACGATGACATCGCCTGGATACACGGCCACTCCGCCGCATGCAATCGGCACCTCTACGTCGACTGCGTGCTGATGCGTCAGGCTGATGGACGCGGCAGGCGCCTTGCAATACACCGGGAATGACTCGGCCGAAATTTCCGGCGTGTCGCGCAGCCCCCCATCCGAGACCAGCCCCGCCGCCCCACGCACCGCCAGGCGCCGCACGAGGATGCCGCCAGCCGAAGCGCACCTGGCATCGCCGCGACAATCGATTACAAGAACGCTTCCCGCCGGCACCGTTTCGATCGCCTTGCGCTGCGGATGCTCGGGATCCTGGTGAATTCCGACATGGTCGATGTCCTCACGCGCCGGAATGTTGCGCAGCGTGTAAGCCTCGCCTACCAATGACGATGCCTTCGGGGTCAGCCTCGAGACACCCTGCATCACCTGGTTGCGCAAGCTGCGCTTGAAAAGCTGTGTCGACAACGTCGCCGTCGAGCACGCGGCTAGCAGCGTGCGCGTCTTCAAAGAAAGGGCGTTGGGGGGCGTACCCATGCTGCGAGTATTACATAGGCTCGGGTAAAATCGCCTTACCATGGCAGCCGTCACACTCATGCAAACCGAGTCGATCGCCGTGATCGACTACCGTTGCACCGCGAGCCCTGGCGATCGGCCGTTCGTTGAATCGCATGCCGCGTTTTCCGCTTCTTATGTGCGCAAGGGAAGCTTTGCCTGCCACGCGCGCGGACAGGTGTTCGAGCTGGTCGCGGGGTCCGTCATGGTCGGGCATCCAGGCGATGAATACCTGTGCACGCATGACCATCATGTCTGCGGGGACGAATGCACTTCGTTCCAGTTTTCCCCCGCTTTTGCCGAAGCCCTCGGCGGCGATGGACTGTCTTGGAAGACCGGTGGCATTGCGCCGCAGGCCGAGTTGGTGGTGTTGGGCGAGCTTGCCACTTCTGCCATCAACGCAGAGGACAACCGCGGCCTCGACGAGATCGGCATGGCGTTCGCAGCGCGGTTGGTCGGCCTTGCCGGTGCGAAGCAACCGCGACCTTCGGCGGCGACTGCGCAGGATCGACGCCGAGCCATCGAGTCTGCGCACTGGATCGACGACCATGCCCATGAGCAGATCGCACTCGACGACTCTGCCCGGCAAGCGGGCTTGAGCCCGTTTCACTTCCTGCGCACTTTCTCGGGTGCGCTCGGCCTTACCCCCCATCAACATCTTGTCCGCTCGCGGCTGCGACATGCCGCGCGCCTGCTGGCCGATGAAGATCGCCCCGTCACGGAGGTCGCGTTGGACGTTGGGTTCAGCGACCTGTCCAACTTCGTCAGGACTTTCCGTCGTGCCGCCGGGGTCTCGCCGGGCCAATTTCGCCGGGCCGCGAAGGGCGACCGCAAGATTCTCCAAGCGAGGCTTGCAACGGCCGCCTAGCATGGGCCTCCCCTTTTCAGGAGACTCCTATGGCTTCCATCCGCAGGGAAATGACGCTGGATACCGCACCGGACGCTGCCTGGGCGGCGGTTAGGGACATCGGTGCAATCCACCTTCGCCTCTGTCCCGGTTTTGTCACAAACACCGTGCTGGAAGAGGGCGCGAGGATGGTGACTTTCGCCAACGGCCTGGTCGTGCGTGAAGTGATCGTCGATCTCGACGATGCAGCCCGCCGGCTCGTGTGGTCGGCAAGGAGCGAGCGCCTCTCGCACCACAATGCGTCGATGCAGATCTTCGATGAGGGTGGCGGGCGCTGCCGCGCGGTCTGGATCGCAGACCTGCTCCCGCACGAAGCCGCGCCTGCAATCGCCGCAATGATCGACCATGGGATGGCCGCCATGAAGAAGAAACTCGAGGACACGGCAACGGCCGCATGATCAGCGAGACAGCGGCTCTTCGGCACAATGAATTCGGATACGATGAACCATGCCCTCGCCAACATCCGATAAAGCCCCAGATCACGATCCGAGGGACCAGTTCCTCGGCCTGCTCGAGAAGGCGCTTCAAGCCGACACTTTCGTAAAGCTCGTGCTTGCCAAATACAAGGGGGCAGAGCCGGACCTGCTGCGAGTCATCGCCCGCCGGATCACAGTGGGCGGCGAGAGGCGGCTGTCTTTCGTTTACAGGTACAAGACGCGTGACGTGACCAAGAATGTGCCGGTCGAAGAGGCACTCCCCGCAATCGGCGAAGGCCTGGGCAGCGCTTTCGAGAACGCGCATCTGCTGACGACGGCGCAGGATATCCAACTGGCGGTCAGTCGCAAGGGCAAGGCCAGCCTGCGCATCGGACGATCGGCACCTGTCGAGGCCCCTTCAGAGGAGCATGACCGTGACAAGCAGCGCCTGCTCACGCTTGATCGGCCGTTCCTGCAGGCAATAGGCGTCACCGATGCCGAGAGCCGCCTCATCCCTTCCATGTCGCGCAAATGGAAGCAGATCAACAAATTCCTCGAGGTGCTCGACCAGGCCTTCAGGACCTCGGCCTTGAAGGCGGCAGGCAAGATACGCGTTGTGGATTTCGGATCGGGAAAGGGCTATCTCACTTTCGCCGTTCACGACTACCTCCGGAACGCCCTTGGCGTCGAAGCCGAAGTGACCGGAGTCGAGCTGCGCGAAGATCTCGTGCAACTGTGCAATACGACAGTCGGGCGCTTGTCGCTCAGCGGCTTGTCGTTCGAAAAGGGCGACATCCGCAGCCATTCCTCGGAGCCGGTCGATATCATGATTGCGCTGCATGCGTGCGATACCGCGACGGATTATGCGATCCACGCCGGCATCCGCTCCGGCGCATCGATCCTGATGTGCGCGCCTTGCTGCCATAAGGAGCTGCGGCCGCAAATCAAGACGCCCGCCATGCTTAGACCGTTGCTCAGGCACGGGATCCATCTCGGGCAGGAGGCGGAGATGCTGACCGACGGCCTGCGCGCGTTATTGCTTGAAGGTGAAGGCTACGACGCGAAGGTCTTCGAGTTCGTTTCGCTCGAGCACACAAGCAAGAACAAGATGATCCTTGCGGTTAAGCGCCCGGATGCACCCGAAGGCGAGGGCGTCCGAGCTTCAGCCCAAACGCGCGTCCGTGAACTCAAGTCGTTTTACGGAATACGGGAGCAGAGCCTCGAGACGTTGCTTCAGGCGCCTTAGACCAAGGATCCCTTGACCGCGTGCCAGGATCGATGCGGCGGCGGGCGCCCGGACCGGTCGAAGTCATCAGGCACCGTCTTGTGCGTCAGTTCGAGCAATGCAAGGCGCCTTGCCAAGGCCTCATCCAGGCTGAACGAACGCAGATTCGTGGAGAAGAACAGCTCGCCGCCATGGACGAGAAGCGCGTAGCAGTGCTCGATCAGGGCGATGTGGTCGCGCTGGATATCGAGCACGCCCTGCATTTTCTTGGAGTTTGAAAACGAGGGCGGGTCGAGGACGATCACGTCGTATCGAACATCCCGTTGAAGGGCGTCCGCCAACCAGGCAAAGGCGTCTGCCCGGACGAGCAGGTGCCGCGAGGGATCGAGTGCGTTGAGCGCAAGGTTGCGCGCGGTCCACGCCTGATACGTATTCGAAAGGTCGACCGTTTCCGATCGGCGTGCGCCGGCGAGCGCCGCATAGACTGAAAAGCTCCCGGTATAGGCAAACAGGTTGAGGAACCGGACGTCCCTCCCGTGCCTGGACCGTGCCGCGACGCTCTGTGCCGCAAGCGCCCGGGTCAACCGGTGATCGAGAAAGAGACCGGTGTCGAGGTAGGTGTCGAAATTGACCTCAAACCGGTGCCCCGATTCCTCCACAACGAAAGCTTGCGCCGCCTCGTCGAGCTTTTCGTACTGGGATGACCCGCGCTGGCGCTCGCGGCGCTTGAGGTGCAGCTGCGTAGCCGGGACGTCACACGCCTCGATGATCGCTTCGCACACCGCCGTCAGCCACGCGGTGTACTCGGCGTCGCTCATTTTCCAGCCGGTGTCGATCTCCTGCACGTGCAAGTGCGTTTCGGATCGCGGCGAGACGGCCTCGAACAAGTCGATTGCGAAGGGGAACTGGGGCACGTCCCGGTCATAGACCCGGAAGCAGGAGATGCCGCGCCGCCGGGCCCATTTTCGCCAATGGGCAAGATTTTTGCGCAACCTGTTGCCAAAGACAGACACGTCCGGCTTCATGGCCGCGCCGAGACGAAGTACTTCATGTCCGGACCCATGGAATCAACCCGCATCTTAGCCGGGAGGGGCCGCGTGGAATATCGCTTTGCAACCTTCCTCGGCGTGCTGTCGGTCGGTGCCGGCATTCTCAATGCGGCAAGCATGAGCTACTGACCTGCCCGGTTTCGGCTATCCTTTGGCTGTCCGCGGGATTTTCGACCCACCCACAAGGAGTACGTCGAATTGGCCAAGCCAAATTTCCAGTACGAAAAGCGCCAGAAAGAACTTGCCAAAAAGAAAAAGCAGGAAGAAAAGCGCCTGAAGAAACAAGCCTCCAAGGCCGGCGCAGAGCCCGAAGTCGGCACCGAGCCCGAGCCGCCGAAGGACGAGAGCAAACCGGCAGGCTGAGCACCTGCAGGCCCAAAAGAAAAGCCCGGGCGAACCGGGCTTTTCCTTTTCCGGCGGCTGAACGCTCAGCCGCTGTGCGCGACGACCTTCTGCCTTTGCTGGCCGAGGCCCTGGATGCCAAGGGTCATGACGTCGCCAACCTTGAGGAAGACCGGATCGGGCTTGACGCCCATGCCCACGCCGGGCGGCGTGCCGGTCGTGATGATGTCACCGGGAAGCAGCGTCATGTACTGGCTGACATACGAGACGAGGTGTGCGCATCCGAAAATCATCGTGCGGGTGTTTCCACCTTGCATGCGCTTGCCGTTCAGGTCGAGGAACATGTCTAGTACCTGCGGATCGGGAATCTCGTCGGTGGTGACCAGCCAGGGCCCGATCGGACCGAACGTATCGTAACCCTTGCCCTTGTCCCATTGGGAAGACTGCAACTGGAAAGCGCGCTCCGAGACGTCGTTGACGACGCAATAGCCGGCAACGTGCTCGAGCGCCTTGTCCATGGAAACGTGGCGGGCCTTGGTCCCGATGACGATGGCCAGTTCGACTTCCCAGTCGAGCTTGGTCGATGCCGGCGGCTGGATGACGTCGTCATCCGGCCCGGTGATGCAGGTGGTGGCCTTGCTGAAAATGATTGGCTCGCTCGGGATTGCCATGCCAGCTTCCTTGGCATGGTCGGAGTAGTTGAGGCCGATCGCGACGAACTTGCCAATCCCTACGTAGGGCACACCCATGCGCGGATTGCCGGTGACCAAAGGCAGCGTCTCAGGCTTGATGCGCGCGAGGTTCTTGAGCCCGCGCGGCGAGATCTCGTTCGGGCCGATATTGCCCACGACTTTCGACAGGTCGCGCAATTTGCCGTCCGCGTCGATCATGCCCGGCTTTTCGAAGCCTTCCTTGCCATAGCGACATAATTTCATTCAGTTCTCCCCAAAAATTCAGATAGTCATGCCGCCATCGACCGAGTACATGTTCCCGGTGGCGAATTTCGATTCGTCGGAGGCGAGGAACACGACGATGCCCGTGATGTCCTCGACACTACCCAGTCGCCCCATGGGCTGGCGCGCGATGAAATCCTTTTTTGCCTGCACGGGATCGGCGAAAGCATTGATGCGGTCGTGCAAGGAGGGCGTGTCCACGGTTCCTGGTCCGATGGCGTTACAGCGGACGCCTTGCTTTACATAATCGGCGGCAATGGCCTTCGTCAGCCCGATCACTGCGGCCTTCGAGGCGCCATAGACAAACCGGTTGGGCAGGCCTTTCACGCTCGAAGCGATCGACGACATATTAATGATTGATCCCCCGCCCTTGGCGAGCATCCCGGGCAGGAAAGCCCGGCAGGTGTAATACATCGAGCGAACGTTGAGGTTGAAACTGAAGTCCCAGTCCTTGGGGCTGCACTCGAAAATCGTCCCTTGGTGCACATAGCCGGCGCAATTGAAGAGAATGTCGATGGCGCCAATGTCGCGGGCCACTGTGTTCACCGCCTCTTCGTCCATGACATCGAGCACGCGCGTCCTGATGCCGGACCTGCCTTCGAGTTCGGATAGTGTGCGGGCATTGACATCCGTGGCCCACACCGTTGCGCCTTCGCGGGCAAATGCCTCCGCAGTCGCGCGTCCGATTCCCTGCCCTGCGGCGGTGATCACCGCAGTCTTGCCTGCGAGTCTGCCTGACAAAGTGCTCTCCACGATTCGCGTAGGCCGCTGTTCGGGCTCTGCGGCGAGGGCGGATTATAACAACGCCTTACCGGCGATGCGCCGCGCCTCAACGGACCTTCAGGAGACGGCTAAGGGGAAATTGGCCTGACCACTTGACCAGCATCTTTCGCGTTGCTAGTCTGGCCGCAGCCGGTCCGTGCAAGTCCAATGAAGACCGGCCCCCGAGACATATGCCAATCCAGACAGTCGAGCCGCGTCGCCTTTACAGGCAGATCGCAGACCAGATCCGCACGCTGATCGCCGAGGGCGAATACACGCCGGGCGAACGCCTGCCGCCCGAACGGGACCTCGCCAAGCAACTCGGCGTCTCGCGTCCGTCGCTGCGTGAAGCGCTCATTGCGCTCGAAATCGAGACGCTGCTCGATGTCCGCGTCGGATCGGGGATCTACGTGACACGCGCCGGCCAATTCGACGGGGGCACCGAACTTCACGGAGCCTCCGGGCCGTTCGAAGTCATGCGCGCGCGCAGGCTCATCGAAGGCGAGTGCGCGGCTCTTGCAGCCCGCCTCGCGACACCTCAGCAGGTGCGCGCGATGCGTGCAGCGCATTCGACAATCGTTGAAGAGGCCAAGCGCGACCACAACCCGCTCGACGCCGATCGCCAGTTCCATGTGCGCATTGCCGAAGCCGGGGGAAACAGCGCCTTGGTGCTCGTCGTGCAGACACTGTGGGACCAGCGCATGGGACCGCTGTATCGGACGCTCGAGCGCAAGCTCGAATACCCGATGATGGCCGCCGATACGATCCGGGAGCACAAGGCGGTTATTTCGGCGATCGCCCGGCACGATGTCCGGGGCGCCCGGCGGGCAATGCACCACCATATGGATATGACGATGAAACGCTACAGCAAGGATTGGAAGGTGGAGCAATGAAATGGCAGCCGTAGCGCTTAGCGGGGTGTATAAATCCTTCGGTTCCACGCCGGTAGTGCATGGCGTGGATATCGAGATCGCAGACGGGGAGTTTTGCGTACTCGTCGGGCCTTCGGGGTGCGGTAAATCGACACTCCTGCGCATGATCGCCGGGCTGGAGGAGATTTCCGGCGGCGACATCCGTATCGGGACGCGCGTGGTCAATAACGTCGCCCCAAAAGAACGCGATATTGCGATGGTGTTCCAGAATTACGCGCTGTATCCGCACATGACAGTGCAGGACAACATGGGGTTCAGCCTCAAGCTCGCGGGTGAATCTTCGACTGCGATCAGGAAGCGGGTAAACGAGGCTGCATCCATCCTCGGACTGACCGACTATCTCGCCCGCTATCCCCGCCAACTCTCGGGTGGCCAACGCCAGCGCGTCGCAATGGGTCGCGCCATCGTCCGTAAGCCCCAGGTCTTCCTGTTCGACGAGCCGCTGTCGAACTTGGACGCCAAGCTGCGCGTGCAGATGCGGACCGAGATCAAGGCGCTGCACCAAAGGCTCAAGACGACCTCGATCTATGTAACGCACGACCAGATCGAGGCCATGACGATGGCCGACAAAATCGTCGTTATGAATGGCGGCAAGACCGAGCAGGTCGGCTCGCCGCTCGAGCTTTACGACAACCCGGCCAACCTCTTCGTTGCGGGCTTCATCGGGTCACCGGCCATGAATTTCCTGACCGGCAAAGTCACCGCCGATGGCGTCACGGTAGGGCCCGGTTTGCATCTTCCGTTGCCCGGCAAGTCGGCTGTCGCGCCAGGCACTGAGGTGATTGTCGGCGTTCGTCCCGAGCACCTCGTCGTTTCGGCAGCCGGGCTTCCGGTCGAAGTGGTCGTGGTAGAGCCTACCGGCGCCGATACGCAAATCTTCTGCAAGCTCGCCGGCATGGACATCAACGCGGTTGTGCGCGAGCGCCACGAATTCCGTCCGGGCGAGACCATCCGCCTGGCGGCCCAGTCCACATTCCTGTTCGATCCCGCGAGCGGAGCAAGGCTCGCCTGATTTTTTTGTTGACCTACCAGAGGAGGGCAGCATGAGCAACATGAAGCGCAGGGATTTTCTGAAGGTGTCGGCGGGCGTTGCCGCAGGCGCGGCCACCCCGATGATCTGGGTGAAGGATGCCAACGCCCAGTGGAACAACCAGCCGGAAAAAGGCGCAAAGCTGCGCGTGCTGCGCTGGAGCCGGTTCGTGCAGGGCGATATCGACCAATACATGGCGAACGTCAAGAAGTTCACCGAGAAGACCGGCATCGAAGTGCGTGTGGACAGCGAAAGCTGGGAGGATGTGCGTCCCAAGGCGGCCGTGGCGGCAAACACCGGCGCGGGTCCCGACATCGTGCTCGGCACCTATGATGACGCCAATCTCTATCCGGACAAGCTGCTGGACGTCACCGACGTCTGCACCTATCTCGGCAAAAAGTATGGCGGCTGGTACCCGACCTGCGAAACGTACCTCAAGCCGGACGGCAAGAAGTGGATCGGTGTACCGCTCGGCGCAGGCGGCAGCATGATCGTTTACCGTGAAAGCCATATCAAGGCGGCCGGGTTTAACAGTTTCCCGAAGACAACCGACGACTTCCTCAAGTTGATGAAGGCGCTCAAGGCGAAGGGAACGCCGGGCGGGTTTGCTCTGGGGCACGCCACGGGGGACGCGAATACGTGGTGTCACTGGCTGGTGTGGACGTTCGGCGGCAAGATGGTCGACAAGAACAACAAGGTGGTCATCAACAGCCCGGAAACCATCCGTGCGCTGGAGTATGCCAAGGAGCTCTACGCCACCTTCATTCCCGGCACGCTGTCATGGCTCGACCCGAGCAACAACAAGGTCTTCCTCGACGAACAGATTTCCGTGACCAACAACGGCATCTCGGTCTACTACGCGACGAAGAATTCGAAGGATCCCAAGGTCAGCGCGCTCCAGGCGGACGTCAACCACGCCGCCTATCCTGCAGGCCCCGCCGGCGTCTCGACTGCCTGCCACCTATTCTTCAACCAGATGATCTTCAAGTACACGAAGTATCCGAAGGCGGCCAAGGAGTTCCTGCGCTTCATGATGGAAGACGAGCAGTACGGCGCATGGCTGCAGGCCTCGATCGGATATGTCGCGCACCCGCTGGTGGCCTACGAGAAGAACCCGATCTGGAGCGTCGACCCGAAGCACACGCCGTATCGCGACAGCTGCAAGGAATTGCGGCCCGCGGGCTACGACGGGAAGCTGGGATACGCCTCGGCGGGCGTGCTGGCCGACTTCATCATCGTCGACATGGTCGCCGAAGCGGCGAGCGGGTCGAAGTCACCGAAAGAAGCTGCCGAACGCGCGCAGAAGCGTGCCGAGCGGTATTACAAGGTCTAAATGAAAAACTGGCTGGACAACCGGAACGTTCTCGGGGGGCTTTTCATGCTCCCCGCGGGCGCCCTGTTGCTCGTTTTCCTGACCTATCCGCTCGGCCTGGGCACCTGGCTTGGATTCACCGACGCAAAGATCGGACGCACGGGCGAGTGGATCGGCGCGGAAAACTTCGTTTTCCTTTTCGGCGACAGCATTGCGCGACTGTCCCTCTTCAATACGCTGTTCTATACCTTCGTCGCGAGCGTTCTCAAGTTCATGCTCGGCCTATGGCTCGCCCTGCTGCTCAATAAAAGCCTGCCTTTCAAGGCCTATATCCGCGCCGTAGTTCTGCTGCCTTTTATCGTGCCCACTGCCCTGTCGGCAATTGCCTTCTGGTGGCTCTACGATTCGCAATTTTCCGTTCTCTCGTGGTCCCTGTCGAAACTCGGCATCATCGACACGTATATCGATTTCCTAGGTGACCCCTGGATGGCCCGCCTCTCGACTATTGCCGCGAATGTCTGGCGGGGGGTCCCCTTTGTCGCGATCACGCTGCTCGCGGGACTGCAGACGATTCCCCCATCGCTTTACGAGGCGGCGTCGCTGGACGGCGCGACCGAATGGCAGCGCTTCTGGTACATCACGCTTCCGATGCTCACGCCGATCATCGCGGTGGTGATGACGTTTTCCGTTCTCTTCACGTTTACCGACTTCCAGCTGATCTACGTGCTCACGCGCGGCGGCCCGCTGAACTCGACGCACCTGATGGCCACGCTCTCGTTTCAGCGCGCGATCCCAGGCGGCGCGCTTGGCGAAGGCGCCGCGCTTGCAACGGCGATGGTTCCTTTCCTGCTGGCGGCCATCCTGTTCAGCTACTTTGGCCTTCAACGCCGTAAATGGCAGCAGGGTGGAACCGATAAATGAGCACGCAGACCGAAGACTCCAAGGGCATGGACTATCTCGACACCCGGTTACGCCGCTGGGTGACCGTCTACATCCCGCTTATCTGCTTTCTCGTGATCCTGCTGTTTCCGTTCTACTGGATGGCCATGACCTCGTTCAAGTCGAACGAGGAGCTCGCCTCGAAAGCGGCCAATCCGTTCTGGATCGTTCACCCGACCCTTGCACATTTTGAAAAGCTCCTGCTGCATACCGAGTATCCGCAGTGGATGTGGAACACGATCGTAGTCTCGGTCGTTTCGACCGTGACCTCGCTTGCGGCCAGCGTGTTTGCGGCTTACGCCATCGAGCGCCTGCGCTACCGCGGCTCGAAGCAGGTGGGGCTGTGCATTTTCCTCGCCTACCTCGTACCGCCCTCCATCCTGTTCATCCCTTTGGCAGCGATCGTTTTCCAGCTCGGGCTTTTCGACACCCGCTGGGCTCTGATCCTTACCTACCCCACCTTCCTCATCCCTTTCTGCACCTGGCTGCTGATGGGGTATTTCCGGTCGATTCCCTATGAGCTCGAAGAATGCGCGCTGATCGACGGGGCCACGCGCTGGCAGGTACTCACGAAGATCATCCTTCCGCTGGCCGTTCCCGGCCTGATTTCGGCGGGCATCTTCGCCTTCACGCTGTCCTGGAACGAGTTCATCTACGCCCTGACCTTCATCTCCTCCTCGGAGACCAAGACGGTCCCAGTTGGTGTAGTGACCGAGCTGGTGGAAGGCGACGTGTATCACTGGGGCGCGCTCATGGCAGGGGCGCTGCTGGGCTCTTTGCCCGTCGCGGTGCTGTACTCGTTCTTTGTCGAATACTACGTCTCCGGGATGACCGGCGCCGTCAAGGAGTAACAGGAGCAGCGGAATGAACCAACTCGATTTCAAAGGCCGCACCGCGATCGTAACCGGCGGCATGCAGGGCATCGGCGCAGCCATTGCAAAGCGCCTCGAAAGCTCCGGCGCTAAAGTCCGGATTTGGGACCTCGACGCGGAAGACAAGGTGGACGTGGCCGACCCTGCGTCCGTCCAGCGGGCGACGGCAAAAGCCATTGCCGATCTCGGGAAGATCGACGTCCTGGTGAACAACGCGGGCATCGCAGGCATGAACGTGCCCACCGTGGACTATCCGATCGAAGAGTGGCTGCGCGTCCTGTCGATCAACCTCACGAGCCAGTTCCTGTGCTGCCGGGCCGTCGCGCCCCACATGGTAAAGGCGAAGTACGGACGCATCGTGAACATCGCCTCGATCGCGGGCAAGGAAGGCAACCCGAATGCGGTGGCCTATTCAGCGTCGAAAGCCGGCGTCATCTCTCTAACCAAATCGATCGGCAAGGAGTTGGCGCAGACCGGTGTCCTCGCCAATTGCGTGACACCGGCCGCGGCAAAGACCGCCATCTTCGACCAGATGACCGAGCAGCACATCAATTACATGTTGTCCAAGATACCGATGAACCGCTTCGTGCAGGTAGACGAGATCGCGGCGCTCGTGTGCTGGCTCGCCTCCGAGGACTGTTCGTTCTCGACGGGTGCGGTCTTCGATATTTCCGGTGGCCGGGCCACTTACTGATACAGAAGAGTCCACACAACAGCGAAAGGCGGGCATGGCGAACGAAAAGAAGAAATCCGGGTTGCGTAGCGTCAAGTGGTTCGGGCGGAACGATATCTACGGCTTCATCTACCGCAGCTGGATGAAGAACAAGGGAATCCCGCATGACCAGTTCGATGGCCGGCCGGTCATCGGCATCTGCAACACCTGGTCGGAGCTCGTCCCGTGCAACTCGCATTTCCGTGTAATCGCGCAGCATGTACGAGACGGCGTTCTGGAAGCCGGCGGATTTCCGCTCGAGTTTCCCGTGATGTCCCTGGGGGAAACCCTGCTTCGCCCTACCGCGATGCTGTATCGGAACCTCGTCAGCATGGACGTCGAGGAATCGATCCGGGGCAACCCGCTTGACGGTGTGGTGCTGCTGGTCGGATGCGACAAGACCACGCCCGCGCTCCTCATGGGCGCTTCCAGCGTGGACCTCCCCACCGTTGCGGTCTCCGGCGGACCGATGCTGTCAGGAAAATACCGTGGGACCGACATCGGCTCCGGCACGAACGTGTGGTCGATGTCCGAGGACCTGCGTGCCGGCAAGATCACGCAGGACGAATTCCACGAGGCCGAATCCTGCATGCACCGCTCCCATGGCCATTGCATGACCATGGGCACCGCCTCGACTATGGCCTCGATGGTCGAAGCGCTGGGCGTGGGCATGCCGGGCAACGCCGCAATCCCGGCGGTTGACGCGAGGCGCTATGTGCTCGCTCGGGAGGCCGGCCGACGTGCGGTGGAAATGGTCAGAGAGAAACTCACGCTCTCGAAGGTCCTGACGCGCGAGGCATTCGAAAATGCGATCCGCGTCAACGCAGCGATCGGTGGCTCGACCAATGCGGTCATCCATCTCATCGCAATCGCCCGTCGCATCGGGATCGACCTCAAGCTCGAGGACTGGGACAAGCAGGGCCGCGGCATCCATACGCTCGTGAACCTGATGCCGAATGGCAAGTACCTCATGGAAGACTTCTATTACGCGGGCGGCCTGCCTGCCGTGATCCGGGAACTGGGGCGCAACGGAAAGCTGAACAAGGATGCGCTGACCATCAACGGCAAATCGATCTGGCAGAACAACAAGGATGCGCCCTGCTACAACCGCGACGTCATCCATTCATTCGACAAGCCCTTCAAGAAAAACACGGGCATCGCAGTCCTGCGAGGCAACCTGTGCCCGGACGGCGCGATCATCAAGCCGTCAGCCGCCACCCCTGCCCTGATGAAGCACACGGGACGCGCAGTGGTGTTCGAGGACATCGAGGACTTCCATACCCGCATCGATGATCCGAAGCTCGATATCGATGCGAACTGCGTCATGGTGCTGAAAAACTGCGGCCCGCGCGGATACCCGGGAATGGCGGAAGTAGGCAACATGCCGCTCCCGCCGCGCCTACTGAAGAAGGGCATCACGGACATGGTGCGGATTTCGGATGCGCGCATGAGTGGAACGGCCTACGGCACCGTTGTGCTGCACGTCGCGCCGGAAGCGGCCGCGGGCGGCACGCTCGCGCTGGTGCAGAACGGTGACATGGTCGAGCTGGATGTGGCCAACCGGAAGCTCCAGCTCTTGGTAACCGACGAGGAACTCGCGAAGAGGCGAAAGAAGTGGAAGGCGCCCAAGCCGCCTCTCACACGAGGGTATTGGAAGCTTTACAACGATCACGTGTTGCAGGCGAACGAAGGCGCCGACCTCGACTTCCTCGTAGGCAAGAGCGGCTCCCTCGTGCCGCGCGATAACCACTAACCCGCCCGGAGGCTCGCCGCGATGAACGATTCGCAAGAGCACGTACTTGGCGCTGACGGCGAGTTTCACGTCGTCGACGCGCCTATCGATCTCTCGGTTTATGCTTGGGAGGACTGGGTGGCGTTGCTGGCTTTCTGGCTCCTTGCGTTCGTGGTCTTCATTCAATTTTTCACACGCTACGCGTTGAACGACTCGGCCGGCTGGACTGAGGAGATCGCGCGATACCTGCTCATCTGCACCGTGTTCATCGGTGCCTCGATGTGCGTGCGCAAGAATAATCACGTGCAGGTCGACGTCTTCTACCGCTTCATGCCCAAGACCATGGCGCGCGCCTTTTCAACTGGCGTCGATGTAATTCGCGTCCTTTTCCTCGGCTATTGCACCTGGCTCACCTGGATCCTAATCGGGAAGATCGGCAAGCAAAGCATGGCGGTCATCGACTGGCCAATCGGGATCGTCTACGCCGCCGTCCTGTTCGGCTTTTTCATGATGACCTACCGTGCGATCCGGCTGGCACAGGAGAACCTGCACCGCGGATACAGCGTGCTCGAGCGTCCCGAGATCGGCTTGTCAGAAACCCTATGACTGGCACGTTACTGGCTTCGTTTCTCGCCCTGATGGCATCGGGTCTGCCCGTAGCGCTTGCGATGGCGGCTGCGTCGTTAATCTATGTCATGGCCACCGGGACCGTGCCGGATTATGTCGTGATCCACCGAATGGTCAATGGCGTTGATTCGTTTCCGCTCCTGGCGGTACCGTTTTTCATCCTCGCCGGGAATCTCATGAACACCGCGGGCATCACGAACCGCATCTACAACTTTGCCCTTGCCCTCGTCGGCTGGATGAAAGGCGGACTCGGCCACGTCAACGTCGTGGGCTCGATGATTTTTTCGGGCATGTCCGGAACGGCAATTGCCGACGCAGCGGGTCTGGGAACAATCGAGATCAAGGCAATGCGCGATCACGGCTATCCGATCGAGTTCGCCGTGGGGGTGACGGCAGCGTCCGCGACGCTCGGACCGATCATTCCGCCGTCGCTACCTTTCGTGATCTACGGAATGATGGCCAATGTGTCCATTGGACAGCTGTTCCTCGGCGGCGTGCTACCCGGCATCGTCATGTCGGTCCTGATGATGCTGACAGTGGCCTACTACGCGCATACGCGTGGCTACGGCTCGGATACGCCATTCTCTTGGCTTAAGCTCTCGAAGGCCTCCCTGGAGATCTTAGTTGTGCTCGGGTTTCCAATGGCCGTCTGGCTCATGACGCTGGTGGACATTTCCGCAAATCACGCTGTGGGCATCGCGTTCGTAGTGCTGCTCGCGCTCGACTGGCTATTCAGTTTTTCTGCAGTCATGGCTTTGATGGCACCGGTGATCCTGATCGGAGGCATGACGATGGGCTGGTTCACGCCCACCGAAGCGGC
The DNA here is from genome assembly GCA_025352885.1 of Pseudomonadota bacterium. Lineage (GTDB taxonomy): Bacteria > Pseudomonadota > Gammaproteobacteria > Burkholderiales > SG8-39 > SZAS-79. Next base: position 22,412 of record JANXRZ010000235.1, read on the forward strand.
GGTCGCGGCCGTGGTATGGGCGCTGTTCCTCGGCCTGGTGCGGTATCGCACCATGTCGCTTCGCATGCTGGTCAAGGCTTCGATGGACACGATCGAAACTACCTCGACCGTGCTGCTGATTGTCGCTGCGGCCTCGATCTTCAGCTGGCTCCTCACGGTGACCCACGTCGCTGAATGGATCGCGAACGCAGTGCTTTCGCTTACCAGCAGCCCTGCGATGTTCCTGCTGCTGGCCAACCTCCTGATGCTCTTTGTAGGTTGCTTCCTCGAAACCACCGCCGCGATACTGATTCTGGTGCCGATCCTGATGCCTATCGTGCTCAAGCTCGGCATTGACCCGGTCCACTTCGGCCTCGTCATGGTGCTCAACCTCATGATCGGCCTTCTGCACCCACCCCTAGGAATGGTACTGTTTGTCCTCGCGCGCGTGGCAAACCTGTCTGTCGAGCGGACGACGGTGGCGATCATTCCATGGCTGGTACCCTTGCTCCTCAGCCTGATTGCGATCACCTACATCCCTGAGATCACGCTCTGGCTCCCGCGCCAATTTTTCTAAGGGGCTGACGCATGCTGCAAGCTGCTGACCTGACCATTCGCCTCAACCCGGCCGACGACGTGGTGATTGCCCGTGTCGAGATCCCGGCCGGCACGACCCTCGTTAAGGAATCGAACGTACGCGTTTCGGCAAGCGTTCCCGCCGGCCACAAGATTGCGGTCCGGGCCGTGCCCAAGGATCAACCGGTGCGCCGCTACGACCAGATCATCGGGTTCGCGTCGCAGGACATCGCAGCGGGCGATCACGTACATGTGCATAACCTGGCCATGGGCGACTTCCAGCGGGACTACGCCTACTGTGTCGACGCGAAGCCGACTCAGTATGTGACTGCCCCGGCCACCTTCCAGGGCATCGTCCGTTCGGATGGACGGGTCGCAACGCGCAACTACATCGGGATTCTCACGAGCGTGAACTGCTCGGCCACAGTTGCGCGCATGGTCGCCGACCATTTCAGGAACCGGCTGGACGCTTACCCCAACGTTGACGGTGTGGTGGCGCTCACCCACAAATCAGGCTGCGGAATGGCTTCCGAAGGCGAGGCCATGGATGTTCTGCGCAGGACTATGGCGGGGTATGCGCGCCATCCGAATTTTAGTGCCGTGCAAGTGGTCGGGCTGGGCTGCGAGGCCAACCAGATCTCGAATTTCGTTTCGACGCAGGAATTGAAGCGCAGCGACAAGTTCTCGACTTACACGATCCAGGGCAAGGGTGGCACGATGAAAGCCGTGCGCGAGGGCATTGCGCGCGTTGAAGCTGCGTTGCCCGAGGCAAACAAAGCCGTGCGGGTTACGCTGCCAGCAAGCCACCTTACGCTCGGCCTGCAGTGCGGCGGGTCGGATGGCTATTCCGGGATCAGCGCCAACCCGGCGCTGGGCGCGGCGGTCGACCTGCTCGTGCGCCACGGCGGCACGGCGATCCTTTCCGAAACGCCCGAGATCTATGGTGCCGAACACCTGCTCACGCGCCGGGCCGTGAGCCGGGAGGTCGGCGAAAAGCTCATCAGGCGCATCCGCTGGTGGGAGGAGTACACGAGCCGAAACGGCAACGAAATGAACAACAACCCTTCCCCGGGCAATAAAGCGGGCGGTCTCACCACGATCCTCGAAAAGTCGCTTGGCGCGGTCGCAAAGGGCGGCACGACAAACCTGATGGACGTGCTCGAATACGCCCAGCCCGTGAGCGTGAAAGGGTTCAACTACATGGATACGCCAGGCTACGATCCGGTCTCTGCCACGGGTCAGGTGGCGGGCGGCGCGAACATGATCCTGTTTACGACGGGTCGGGGCTCGGCGTACGGCTGCAAGCCTGCCCCTTCGCTAAAGCTCGCCACCAATAGCGCCCTTTTCGCCCACCAGGAAGAGGATATGGACCTCAACTGCGGCACGATTGTCGACGGGAAGGAGTCCGTCGAAGAGGTCGGTAAGCGCATTTTCGAGCTCATCCTCGCTACGGCGTCCGGGCAGAAATCGAAAAGCGAGTCCTGGGGCTATGGGGAAGACGAATTCGCGCCGTGGGTCCTCGGCGCAACGATGTAACCAACGAGCCTGCACATGTCCACTACCGGTTTTCGAATCCTGCTCTCGCCGCCCCGCGCTTCGCAATCGCACCTCGCCGCGTTCGCATCGCTACCCACGTCGAACATCAGCGACAACATGCTGCGCCATCATGGCGCCGGCGCGCGGCTGAGGCCGTTCCATCGCGGTGGGATACTTGTTGGCACCGCCTTTACGGTCAAGACGCGACCGGGCGACAACCTGCTCACGCATAAGGCAATCGACATGGCAGCGCCCGGCGACGTGATCCTCGTGGACGCCGGCGGTGCACTCGACCACGCCATCATTGGCGAAATCATGTCTTCGCACGCCAAAAAGCGCGGCATCGCAGGCATGATCATCGATGGCGCCATTCGCGACGTGGATGCAATATCGGCCAGCGATTTCCCGATCTATGCTTGCGGGGTGACGCATCGGGGCCCTTACAAGGACGGTCCGGGCGAAATCAATGTGACGGTCAGCATTGCGGGAATGGTCGTCAACCCGGGGGACATCATCGTGGGCGACGCCGACGGGGTAGTGGCAATCCCCCAAGCGGAAGCGGACAAGATCATCGCCCTCACTATTGCGCAAAAGAAAAAGGAAGAATCGGTTCTGGCAGCCATCGCTTCCGGCACGCCGGTCGATCGCAGTTGGGTCGACAAAATGCTGCGCGAAAAAGGCTGCAGCTTTCCCTAGGACAAAATGACTATGCGGCGAATCTCCTTCCGTTTAAGTGCCGCGCTCCAGTTGCTGGTCCTTTTCTCGGTCCCTCTCGTCGCAGGGTCGGCTCCCAAAGTTCACCCTCCGACCGGCGCAATCGCGTATCACCGCGATTCGGGAAGCTTCGGCTATGCCGTAAACGCGAAGGATTCACGGTCCGCCCGCATTGCCGCCCTCAACCAATGCGGCCACCCGAAGTGCGAAGTGGTGGCGAGCCTGAGCAAGGACTGCGGTGCGGTGGTCAATGGGCCAAAGCGCTTCGTCGCATCGCGAGGCGCCACTCGCCAGGAAGCGGAAACCCGGGCGCTTCGCCTCTGCGGCGAAGGATGTTCGATTGTCGGATGGGCTTGCCCGCGCTAACGACCCCTCGTTTGAACGTAGATCCCCTTTCCTAGTCAAGGTAAGGAGTTGCAAGAATTCATGAGGAATTGCAAAACCGGATAGACGGCGCTCGTGCGCATTTGTTCCAATGCGCACCAACATGCGCTTATCCATTTGTCTCGTGCTGTGGTTCTTGTCCATTCACGTTACGGCCGTAGCCGCGCCCAAGACAGGGAATCAGCCGAGAAGTGGCGACTGCCTGCGCATGACTGTAGACGCCAGCACCATCTCCAGTTTCGGGGGACAAGTGCGCCAGCACTACCGGATCTATTTCGAGAATTCTTGCGACACGGTGCGCGTTGTCTATTGGTGCGCTGAGCATCCTTCCAAGCAGTTGACCGCAACTTCCGTTTGCTCTGCCCGTACGGCGGCCGCCGGCCTTGCCGCGCCGCTTTATGCGGTCAATCGCCAGCGAGAATTCCAGTGGACTTTTCCGGAAGGCACCCTTATCCGCTACGTCGACTGCAACGGGTCTACTTTTCCGACCAGCGACCTGCGGTGCGCCACGGCCGGACCCCGCCCGCGCTGACCGATTTCCGGCATGCGAGAATGTTCGCGTCGTGCCACTTCATTCACTCCAAAGCTTACTTCCCGAGATTGCGCTGGCCGCGGCGCTCGCATGGGGCAGCGGGCTGCGCCTTTACGCAGTGCTGGCCGCGCTTGGACTCGCCGGATGGACGGGTTGGTTGACGCTGCCCGAGCACCTTTCCGTCCTCGCCAACCCAATGGTGCTCGGCGCGAGCGGGTTCATGACGCTCGTTGAGTTCGGCGCCGACAAATTGCCATGGCTGGACAGCGTCTGGGATGCCGTGCACACGTTCATTCGCATCCCGGCGGGCGCTGCCTTGGCCGCCGGCGTCTTCGGTTCAGGCGAGCCCTCACTGGCTGTGACTGCGGCAATTCTCGGAGGCACGATAGCCGCGGGAACCCACCTCGTTAAGGCAGGCGGGCGCGCAGCGCTCAATACGTCGCCCGAACCTTTCAGCAACTGGATCGCCTCTTTCACCGAAGACATGGCGGTCCCTGGCGGCCTATGGCTTGCCGTCTTGCATCCGATCGTATTCCTCGTTGCCCTTGCCCTGTTTGGCATCCTTGCTTTCGTGCTTCTTCGGACGATCGCCCGCGGACTTTCCTCGCTGGCTACCCGAGTGCGGGGATACGCTTCGCGGTGATGCGCCCTACGCCGGTCGGCACCTCCCGTGTTCCCCGTTTCCACATGCCGGTGATGCTTGCACCAGGTGCGACGCTTCCGTTGGCGCAGGATGCGGCGCATCACGCTTCCAGAGTGCTGCGTCTCCAAGAGGGTGAGCCCGTGATCCTGTTCAACGGGGCGGGTGGCGAGTATTCCGCGCGCATTGTCCACACTTCGCGCGACGGGGTGACGGTCGAGATCGGCGATTTCAATCCCGCCGAAAAAGAATCCCCTCTGGCGATCACGCTGGTACAAGGCATCTCGGCTGGCGACCGTATGGACCTGACGATCCAGAAAGCGGTGGAACTGGGTGTGGGTGCAATTCAGCCGATTCTGGCCGAGCGCTCCGTGGTGCGCCTCAAGGGCGAGCGCGGCGATTCGCGCCGCGAGCATTGGCAGCGTGTCGCCGCCGCAGCCTGTGAGCAATGCGGCCGAAACCGGGTCCCCATCGTTTCTACAGCGTTAGCGCTGGATCAATTTCGCCCGCCTGAGGGCGCGCTGAAGTTGCTTCTTTCACCCAACGGCAACGCCGCGTTGCGCGCGGTCGATGTCTCTATCGGAAGCGCTGTTGTCGTTGCGGCCGGTCCGGAGTCCGGATTCAGTCCGAACGAGGAAGGCCTCTTCCTGGCGGCTGGCTTTCTCTCCGTACGGCTTGGTCCGAGGGTGCTTCGTACGGAAACCGCGGGTCCCGCAGCGATTGCGGCCTTGAACGCCCTTTACGGCGACGGCTAGCACCCTGCGCGTCGCTGCCTCCGTGTCTGGCTGGCGTACTATTCGTCGCACGAATAAGAAAATGTCGACCGCATGACACCGACTCCGCAACCTGAAGCGTTTGTCCGCTGGTTCCGCCAGACGGCGCCGTATCTGCACGCATTCGGCGGGCGCACATTCGTGGTGGCTTTCGGCGGCGAACTGGTGACGGATCGGGCGCGGTTCGCGCACTTCATCCAGGACATCAACCTCCTGGCCGCGCTGGGCATCCGACTGGTCCTTGTGCACGGCGCCCGACCGCAAATCGAGGCGGCGCTCAAGGCCGCGGGGCAACGCTCACGCTTCTCGAAAAACCAACGCATCACGGACCAGGCCGCACTCGTGGCCGTAAAGCATGCCGCAGGCGCCCTCCGTGTAGAACTGGAAGCCTTGCTTTCGCAAGGTTTGCCCAATTCGCCTATGGCCGGGGCGGACATCAGGGTCGCGTCAGGCAACTACATAACGGCGAGGCCCATTGGAATTGTGGACGGCGTCGACTTGCAATTTACCGGCACGGTGCGAAAGGTCGACGCCGTCGCGATCAAGCGCCGGCTCGAAGCAGAAGAGATCGTCCTGGTGCCGCATATCGGTTACTCCCCTACCGGCGAGGTCTTCAATCTCGGCTGGGAAGATGTCGCGTGCGGCGTCGCTGTGGCACTGAAGGCGGACAAGCTGCTGATCTTCTCCGACTGGCTTCCGACCGACCGGAAAGGCGAAGTCATTGCGGAAATGACCGCCAAGGAAGCTGAAGCGCTTGCGCGCAAGAGCGGCCTGGCGCCAGCCTCAGCGCGCACGCTCGAGTGCGCGCTCAGGTCACTGGCTGCCGGCGTCCCGCGGGCGCACCTGTTGTCCCGGCGCGTATGGGGCGCGATTCCGCTCGAACTGTTCACTCACTCGGGCGTCGGCACGATGATCACGGCCGACCCGGTCGAGGAGATTCGCTGGGCGGGCATCGAGGACGTGCGGGGCATCATCGCCCTCATCGAGCCGCTTGAGGCGGAGGGTGCGCTGGTGAAGCGCAATCGCGAAATGCTGGAGCGGGAAATCGGCAACTTCACCGTCATCGAGCACGACGGCGTCATCGTCGGCTGTGCCGCCCTTTACCCGTTTCCGGAAGAAAAGAGTGCCGAATTCGCCTGTTTCGCAGTGGCGCCCGAATATCGCGACGCCGGTTACGGCGAGCAGCTACTGCATGCCTGCGAGGAGCGCGCCCGGACCCTCAAGATCCGGCGCCTGTTTGCCCTGACCACACGGGCCGCGCACTGGTTCCTCGAGCAAGGATTCCGGCCGGCCGATGTAAGCGCGCTCCCTGAAAAGAAGCAGGCGCTCTACAACTGGAAGCGCAATTCCAAGGTCTTCAAAAAGCGCCTGCGCTAAAATCCGGTCCTGCGGACAACAGGACACTCCCATGGCAAGAATGGTCAAGTGCGTCAAGCTCGGGCGCGAAGCGGAAGGCTTGGATCGGCCAACCTATCCGGGCGAGCTCGGCAAGCGCATCTACGAGAACGTTTCAAAGGAAGCATGGCAGGGATGGCTGCGCCACCAGACCATGCTGGTCAACGAAAACCGGCTGAACCTGGCTGACGCAAAGGCACGCAAATACCTGGTCGAGCAGATGGAGAAACACTTCTTCGGCGAGGGGGCCGACGCGGCAGTCGGGTATGTTCCGCCGAAGGACTAGCCGCCCCGCTTTTGAGTGCGCACACCCTGTTCCGAGCCCAGCAGGAGCACATCTGCCGAGCGTCGAGCAAACAGACCGTTGGTAACAACCCCGGCGAGGTTGTTCAGTTCCGCCTCCAGCGCCGGCGGATCCGCGATGGAAAGACCGTGGCAGTCGAGGATGAGATTGCCATTGTCAGTTTTGAAGTCCTCGCGCAGCACCGGCTGCCCGCCCAGCCTCAGTAGCGCCCTGCCGACGTAGCTTCTCGCCATCGGGATCACTTCGACCGGCAAGGGAAAGCGCCCGAGCACGGGCACGAACTTGGACGCGTCGCAGATGCAAACGAATTTTTGCGCAACGGCTGCGACTATCTTCTCGCGCGTGAGCGCCCCGCCGCCGCCCTTGATCATGTGAAGGTGCTCGGTAATCTCATCGGCCCCGTCGACGTACACCGGAATCTCGTCGACGGAATTCAGTTCGAACACGCGGATCCCGTGCCTTTTAAGTCTCTCGGCGCTCGCCTCCGAGGCGGCCACCGCACCCTCTATGCGCCCCTTGATGCCCGCGAGCGCATCGATGAACAGGTTGACCGTGGAACCTGAGCCGACCCCGACGACCGAATCTTCAACCACATGCTTGAGCGCTTCCCTTGCGACGAGCTGCTTGAGTTCGTCCTGGGTCATTTCTTTTTGACGGGCGGCATGTCGGTGCAAACGCCTTCGTAGAGCTCGGCCGCCATGCCGACCGATTCGCCGAGCGTCGGGTGCGGGTGGATCGTCTTGCCGATGTCAACCGCGTCGGAGCCCATCTCGACGGCGAGGGCGAGCTCGCTGATGAGGTCGCCGGCGCCGGTGCCGACGATGCCGGCGCCGAGGATGCGGTGGCTTTCTGCGTCGAAGATGAGCTTGGTGAAGCCTTCGTCGCGGCCGTTGGCGATGGCTCGTCCTGATGCCGCCCAGGGAAACTTGCCCACCCCCACCTTGATGCCCTGTTTTTTTGCGTCGTCTTCCGTCAATCCGACCCAGGCGACTTCGGGATCGGTGTAGGCCACGCCGGGAATGACATTGGCATCGAAATGCGACTTGTGCCCCGCGGCGGCTTCGGCCGCCACGTGGCCCTCGTGCACCGCCTTGTGCGCCAGCATCGGCTGGCCGACGATATCGCCGATCGCAAAAATGTGCGGCACGTTGGTACGCATCTGCGAATCGACCGGGATATATCCGCGCTCGTTAACCGAAACGCCTGCCTTGTCTGCGCCGATCTTGTTGCCGTTCGGCGAGCGCCCGACCGAGACCAGCACGAGGTCGTAGGTTTGCGGCTCTTTCGGCGCCTTGTCGCCCTCGAACGAGGCCTTGATGCCCGCGGGAGTGGCCTCGACCTTGACCGTTTTCGTCTTGAGCATGACGTTGTCGAAGCGCGGAGCGTTGAATTTCTGCCAAACCGCGACGAGATCCCGGTCCGGGCCTGCCATGAGCGAATCCATCATCTCGACCACATCGAGCCGTGCGCCGAGCGTCGAGTACACCGTACCCATCTCCAGGCCGATGATGCCGCCACCGATTACCAGCATCCTTTTCGGCACGCTCTTGAGCTCCAGCGCGCCGGTCGAATCAACGATGCGAGGGTCTTCCGGCAGGAAAGGCAACTTTGCCGCTTGTGATCCGGCCGCGATGATCGCGTTCGCGAAGCGCACGTGCTTGCGGCCCTCCGCGCCTTCGACGGCGAGCACGTTGGGCTCAATGAAGCTGCCGGTGCCGTGCACCACGGTGACCTTGCGCATTTTGGCCATGCCGGTGAGGCCGGTAGTCAGCTTGCCGACCACCTTTTCTTTCCAGCCACGCAGCTTGGCGAGGTCGACGGTGGGCTTGCCGAAAGAAATGCCGTGCTCGGTCATGTGTTCGGCTTCATCCATGACCGCCGCCACATGGAGCAGCGCCTTCGACGGAATGCAACCTACGTTGAGGCAGACGCCGCCCAGCGTCGCGTAGCGCTCGACCAGCACAACCTTCTTGCCGAGGTCGGCGGCTCGAAACGCGGCCGAGTAGCCGCCGGGCCCCGAGCCGAGCACGACGACGTCGCAGTCGAAGTCGGCCTTGATGCCTGAAGCTGCCGCCGCGGCCGGTGCAGGGGCTGCCGGCTGCGCCGGCGTCGGCGCTTTCTGGGCGGGGGCGGGCGCGGCCGCCGACTTTGAAATGTCAGTAGCCTGCCCGGAGACCGAGTCCTGGCGCGGGGCTTCCTCGGAAATTGTCAGTAGCAGGCTGCCTTCGGCCACCTTATCGCCGAGCTTGACCTTGATCTCCTTGACCACCCCGGCGGTGGGCGACGGAATCTCCATGGTCGCCTTGTCGGACTCCACCGTGATCAGCGAAGTTTCCTTCTGGATCGTATCGCCCGGCTTCACCAGGATTTCGATGACGCCGACTTCCTTGAAGTCACCGATGTCGGGGACCTTGATTTCGGTGATCGTGGCCATCTAGAGCAGCGACCGGCGGATATCGGACAGGACCGACACGAGATAGGTCGTGAAGCGGGCGCCCGCGGCGCCGTCGATGACGCGGTGATCGTAGGAGAGCGAAAGCGGCAGCACAAGGCGCGGCGCAAACTCTTTTCCGTTCCACACGGGCTTCATCACGGAACGCGACACGCCGAGTATCGCGACTTCGGGCGCGTTGATTATCGGCGTGAATAGCGTCCCGCCGATCCCGCCCAGGCTCGAGATGGAGAACGTGCCGCCCTGCATGTCGCCGGGCTTTAGCTTCTTGTCCTTGGCGAGCTTGGAGATGTCGGCTAGTTCCCTCGCGAGGTCGAACACGCCCTTGCGGTCGGCATCGCGGACGACAGGCACCACGAGCCCTTCCGGCGTATCCACCGCCACGCCGATATGGAAATACTTCTTCAGCACGAGGTTCTCGCCCGACTTGTCCAGGGACGAGTTGAATTCCGGGAACTGGCGCAGCGCCGTGACGCTGGCCTTGATCAGGAAGGCGAGCATCGTAAGCTTGAAGCCTTCCTTCTCCGTCACCGCCGTATTGGACTTGCGGAAGGACTCGAGCTCGGTGATGTCGGCTTCGTCGAACTGGGTGATGTGCGGGATCGAGATCCAGTTGCGATGCAGGAACGCGCCCGAGATCTTCTTGATGCGCGAGAGCGGCTTGGTTTCGACCGGGCCGAACTTGGCGAAGTCGACGGTTGCGAGCTCGGGCAATCCGAACGGCAGCCCGCCGGCAGCCGCCGCCGGTGCGCCTACGGGCTTCGCGCCGGCGAGCACGACTTTGACGAAGGCCTGCACGTCCTCGCGGGTGACGCGGCCCTTGGGCCCCGAGCCTTTGACCTTGCCGAGATCCACGCCGAGTTCGCGCGCGAACGCCCGGATAGACGGGCTTGCATGCGGCTTGGAAACGGTGGCTTCCTGCGGCTCGGCCGGCACGGGGTCGGGCTTCGCGACCTGCTTCGGCTCGGCCGGCGTGGGTGCCGGCGCGGTGACAGGCGCCGCCGCATCCGGCGCCGGCGCTGCTGGCGCAGGCGCCGGGGCAGCGGTCGTTGGCGCGGCCGCAGCACCGCCGGAGGCTTCCTCGAGCATCAAGATCAGCGAGCCTTCGGCGACCTTGTCGCCGACCTTGATCCTGATTTCCTTGACCACGCCAGCGGAAGGCGACGGGATTTCCATCGTCGCCTTGTCCGACTCCACGGTGATCAGCGAGGTTTCTTTCTCGACCCGGTCGCCCGGGGCGACCAGGATTTCGATCACGCCGACTTCCTTGAAGTCGCCGATGTCGGGGACTTTGACTTCGAGTGCACCAGCCATATTCTGGGTACGCCTTTCTTCTCGGTGATCGCCGCCTTCTAGACGGTGGTGGGATCCGGCTTGGCGGGATCGATGCCGTACTTGGCAATCGCCTCGGCGACGGTCTTGGACTTGAGTTCGCCCTGCTCAACGAGCGCCTTGAGCGCGGCGATCGTGACCCAGTAGCGGTTGACCTCGAAAAAGTGACGCAGGCTCGCGCGCGAGTCCGAGCGGCCGAAGCCGTCGGTGCCGAGCACGCGATACACTTTTTCGCGCGGCACGAACGGCCGGATCTGGTCGGCAAACGATTTCATGTAATCGGTCGCCGCGATGACCGGGCCGGCGCGCTTGGCCAGGCATTGCTCGACGTACGAAACGCGCGGCTTGTCGTCCGGATGCAGCAGGTTCCAGCGATCAGCCGCAAGGCCTTCGCGGCGCAGCTCGGTAAAGCTCGGCGCGCTCCACACATCCGCGGCCACGCCCCAATCCTTTTCAAGCAGGTCGACCGCGGCGATCACCTCGCGCAGGATCGTGCCCGAGCCGAGCAGTTGCACTCGGCTCTTCGCCTTGGACTTGGATTCCGAGAACGGGTACATCCCCTTCAGGATGCCCTCCTCCACGCCCTTTGGCATCGCCGGATGCTCGTAGTTCTCGTTCATCACGGTGATGTAGTAGTAGACGTCTTCCTGGTTCTGCACCATGCGCAGGAGTCCGTGCTGGATGATGACCGCCAGCTCATAGGAGAACGTCGGGTCGTACGAGATGCAATTCGGGATCACCGCGGACATGAGGTGGCTGTGCCCGTCCTCGTGCTGCAGCCCTTCCCCGTTCAGCGTGGTACGGCCAGCTGTGGCGCCAAGGAGGAAACCGCGGGCACGCTGGTCGGCGGCCGCCCAGGCGAGGTCGCCGATGCGCTGCATGCCGAACATCGAATAGAAGATGTAGAACGGGATCATGCTCACGCCGGTCGTCGAATAGGCCGTGGCGCCGGCGATCCATGATGAGAACGCCCCGGCCTCGTTGATGCCCTCTTCCAGCACCTGCCCGGCCTTGTCCTCGCGGTAGTACATGACCTGGTCGCGGTCGACCGGCTCGTACTTCTGGCCTTCCTGCGAAAAGATGCCTAGCTGGCGGAACAGGCCTTCCATGCCGAAGGTGCGGGCCTCGTCCGGAACGATTGGTACGATGTTCTTACCCAGCGTCTTGTCTCGCAGCAGCGTGGTGAGGATCCGGACGAAAGCCATCGTCGTGGAGATCTCGCGGCCCTCGGAACTCTTGAGCTGCGCCTCGAAGGCCTCTAGCTTCGGCACCGTCAGGGATTGCTTGGCCTGGCGTCGCCGCTGCGGCAGGAACCCGCCGAGCGCCGCGCGGCGCTCGAGCAGGTACTTCATCTCGGGCGAATCGGGGGCCGGCTTGTAAAACGGCAGCTCTTCGAGCTTGTCGTCGGGAATAGGGATCCGGAATCGGTCTCGCATCTGCCGGATTGAATCGATATCCATCTTCTTCTGCTGGTGCGTGGTGTTTTTGCCTTCGCCGATCTTGCCCATCCCGTAGCCCTTGACGGTCTTGGCAAGGATCACAGTGGGCTGGCCCTTGTGCTTCACGGCCGAGGCATAGGCCGCGTAGATTTTATGTGGGTCATGGCCGCCACGATTCAGCCGCCAGATGTCCTCGTCGGACATGCGCGACACCCGCTCGAGCAAGCGAGGATCCTTGCCGAAGAAGTGCTTGCGCACGAACGCGCCGTCGTTGGCCTTGAAGTTCTGGTATTCGCCGTCGACGGTGTCCTGCATGACCTTTTGCAGCGCGCCGTCCTTGTCGCGCGCAAGGAGGGGATCCCAATAGGAGCCCCAGATCAGCTTGATCACGTTCCAGCCGGCGCCGCGGAAATCGGCCTCGAGCTCCTGGATGATCTTGCCGTTGCCGCGCACCGGTCCGTCCAGCCGCTGCAGGTTGCAGTTGACGATGAAGATCAGGTTGTCGAGCTTCTCGCGCACCGCCATGCCGATCGCGCCGAGGGACTCCGGCTCGTCCATTTCGCCGTCGCCACAGAAAACCCAGACTTTGCGGTTCTCGGTATTGGCGATGCCCCGCGCGTGCAGGTACTTGAGGAAGCGCGCCTGGTAAATCGCCTGCAGCGGTCCAAGACCCATTGACACGGTGGGGAACTGCCAGAAGTCCGGCATCAGCCACGGGTGCGGGTATGAAGTGATGCCTTTGCCGTCGACGTCGCGGCGGAAATTAAGCAGTTGCTCTTCCGACAGTCGCCCTTCCATGTAAGCGCGCGCATAAATGCCGGGCGCCGAATGGCCCTGGAAATAAATCATGTCTCCACCGTGATCTTCGGTGGGCGCATGCCAAAAGTGGTTGAAGCCAACGCCGAACATGGTCCCGACCGATGCGAAGCTAGCAATGTGGCCGCCGAGGTCGCCGTCGGTCTTGTTGGCCTTGGCCACCATCACCATCGCGTTCCATCGAGCATAGGAGCGGATGCGCTCTTCCAACGCATGGTCGCCAGGCGAGCGCTCCTCCATGTGGGGCGGGATCGTGTTGATGTACGCGGTATTCGCCGAAAACGGGAGGTAGGCGCCGGATTGGCGGGCTGTGTCGATCAGCTTCTGCAGCAGGAAGTGGGCGCGCTCGGGGCCTTCGCGCTCGATGACCGCTTCGAGCGCATCGAGCCACTCCTTGGTTTCCTGCGAATCGGCATCGTTGGCCGCGGGGAATTGGGGAACGGCGGACATGACTCCTCCAGCTTGTGGCTTTGTGCGGTCGAACGGATTGCAGAAGCGGATTTCGTGAACCCGCGCGCGCGTTGGGAATTCCGTCGAAGCTTAATACGTTCACCTGACCCGCACAAACGCGCGCGGGCCGCTTATGCCCTAGCAGTCTTAGAGCGTATTCCACATTATAAAATGTGATATCACATTATGCAATCGACCAAATGCTAAACTTCGGCCCCTTTTTCCCGCGACTCGCCCGCGCATGAGCGCCCACATCATCGATGGAAAGGCGCATGCCGCCGCGCTGCGCGCCGAGCTGAAAATCCAGGCCGCCGCGCTATCGGCCAAGGGGCTGCAGCCCGGCTTGGCGGTCGTAATCGTTGGCGACGACCCAGCCTCGCGCACCTACGTTCGCAACAAGGTCCGGGCCTGCGAAGAGGCCGGCGTGTACTCGGAGACGCACCAATTACCCGCCGACACGCCTGAATCCGGCGTCCTCGCGCGTGTTCGCGAATTGAACAGCAATCCGCGCATTCACGGCGTCCTGGTGCAGTTGCCGCTCCCCGCTCACATCAACGAGCCGCGGGTGCTCGCTGAGGTTCTGCCGCAGAAGGATGTCGACGGGTTTCATGTACATAGCGCAGGGGCGCTGTTCGTCGGGGCGCCTCACTTTGTCCCTTGCACACCTGCCGGAATTATTTATCTGCTTGAAAAGGAAAGTATTTCAATCGCCGGGCGGCATGCGGTCGTGATCGGCCGAAGCAATATCGTCGGAAAACCCATCGCTCTCCTGCTATTGCAAAGGGACGCGACCATCACTATTTGCCACTCCAGAACGACGGACTTGGGTGTCCACACCCGCAGTGCAGATATTCTGGTTGCCGCGGTCGGTCGATTGAATTTTGTGACCGCAGACATGGTCAAACCGGGTGCCTGCGTGATCGACGTGGGAACCAATCGCGCGCCGGACGGGAAGCTTTGCGGCGACGTGGACTACGAAACGGTAAAGAGCGTGGCCGGCAGCATTACCCCCGTTCCGGGTGGTGTCGGCCCGATGACAGTTGCCATGCTGGTCGCTAATACGCTCCGCGCGGCCGACCATCGAACACAGGATTGAAATGGAAAAGCTTGACTTGAACAACCCGTTACTCGATTTCTCTGGGCTTCCGCGATTCGCGGAACTCCGGCCTGCGCACGTAGCCCCCGCGATCGAGCAGTTGTTGAGTGAATCGCGCGCCGTGATCGAAGCAATTTGTTCGGATGCGGTTCCGGCCACCTGGCCGGCTTTCGTGCTCCCGCTCGAGGACTCTACCGAGAGACTCGCGCGCGCCTGGGGGCAGGTGGAGCATCTGCACGCCGTACTCGACAGTCCGGAACTGAGGGCCGCGTACAATGAAACCCTGCCCAAAGTCACGCAGTTCTGGACCGAACTCGGACAGAACGAGCGCTTGTTCAAAAAGTATCGCGCCCTTCGCAGTTCCGTGGAGTTCGGCGCCTTGTCCCCTGCGCGCAAGCGCATGGTCGAGAACGCGCTCAGGGACTTTCGCCTGGGCGGAGCCGAACTGCCGGCTGGCCAAAAACCGCGCTACGCGGAGATCCAGGACGAGCAGGCTTCGCTATCAGCAAAGTTTTCTGAAAACGTACTGGACGCCACAAATGCGTTTGCCTATGTTACGGAGGATCCCGGGCAACTCGCCGGCATCCCGGCAGACGCAGTTCAGGCCGCGCGCGAAGCGGCCGAGAAGGACGGAAAGGCCGGCTGGAAGTTAACTCTGCAGATGCCCTCTTACTTGCCAGTCATGCAGTACGCGGATGATCGCGCAATGCGCGAGACACTCTATCGTGCCAGCGCAACGCGCGCGTCCGAGTTTGGCAAGCCGGAATGGGACAACACCCAGCTGATCGCACGTATCCTTAAGCTTCGCAGGGAAGAAGCGAAAATGCTGGGCTACGCGAGTTTCGCCGAAGTCTCGCTGGTTCCGAAGATGGCGAAGAGTCCCGAAGAGGTCCTTGATTTTCTCCACGACCTCGCAAAGCGCGCCCGTCCGTTCGCAGAACGCGACCTCGCAGAACTGCGCGTGTTCGCCAAGGACGAGTTAAGCCTCTCGACGCTCGAGGCGTGGGACATGGCTTACGCCTCCGAGAAACTGCGCGCCGCTCGCTACGCTTTCTCAGACCAGGAACTCAAACAGTATTTTCCCGAAACGCAGGTCGTCACGGGAATGTTCAAGCTGGTCCAGACCTTGTACGGCATCACAATCGCCGAATCGTCGGCCCCGGTGTGGCATGAGACAGTACGGTTCTTCGATATCCGCTCGCGCGGCGGGGAGGTCATCGGGCAGTTTTACGTCGACCTCTACGCCCGCGACACAAAACGCAGTGGCGCCTGGATGGACGGGGCTATTACACGACGCAGAAGCGACACCGGCATCCAGACGCCGGTGGCTTACCTGAACTGCAATTTTTCGGCGCCAGTAGGCGGCAAGCCCGCATTGTTTACCCATGACGACGTCATAACGCTCTTTCATGAGTTTGGTCACGGGCTGCACCACCTGCTCACGGAAATTGAAGACCTTGGCGTGTCTGGCATCAACGGCGTCGAGTGGGATGCGGTGGAGTTGCCGAGCCAGTTCATGGAGAATTTCTGCTGGGAATGGGAAGTGCTGGAGCACATGACGAGCCACGTGGATAGCGGCGAGCCCTTGCCTCGCGCACTCTTCGACAAGATGCTCGCGGCCAAGAACTTCCAGTCTGGGCTCGGTATGATGCGGCAGATCGAGTTTTCGCTCTTCGACATGCTCCTGCATTTCGATTTCGATCCCGAGTCGGGGCGAAGCGCCCAGGACGTGCTCGACGCGGTGCGCAAGGACGTCGCGGTTCTCATGCCGCCTGCCTACAATCGATTCCCGAATAACTTTTCGCATATCTTTGCCGGAGGCTACGCAGCCGGGTATTACAGCTACAAGTGGGCTGAAGTGCTCTCGGCCGATGCTTTCAGCGCATTCGAGGAAATGCGCGGCGGGCACAGTGTCCTCGACGAAGCGACCGGTGCGCGGTTCCGTGAAGAGGTGCTTGCCGTAGGGGGCAGCCGCCCTGCGGCTGAATCCTTCCGGGCTTTTCGTGGGCGCGATCCCCAGGTCGATGCGCTGCTTCGGCACAACGGGATGATTTCAGCGTGAGGCTGGCGACCTGGAACGTCAACTCGCTCAAGGTCCGCCTTCCCCATCTCACCGACTGGCTCAAGTCCGCGCAACCCGATGTCGTATGCCTGCAAGAAATCAAGCTCGAAGACGCGAAGTTCCCGCGCGCTGAACTGACAGCGGCCGGATACGGTGCGGTCTTCTCAGGACAGAAAACTTATAACGGAGTGGCTATTTTGGCCCGCACGCCGCTCGAGGATGTCCAAGTAGGGATCCCGGGTTTTGTTCACGAACATAAGAGAGTCATAGCTGCGACGATTGACGGCATGCGAGTCGTCTGCCTTTATGCGCCGAATGGCCAGGCCGTAGGGTCGGACAAGTTCGAGTACAAGCTTCAGTGGTACGCGGCTCTTCGCGGGTGGCTGAAGGACGAACTTGTCCGCCATCCCAACCTTGCAGTGCTTGGCGACATGAACGTGGCCCCGGAAGACCGGGACGTGCACGATCCAAAAGCATGGGAAGGCCAAATCCATGTCTCCGAACCCGAGCGAGCAGCTTTTCGCAGCCTGCTTGACGTCGGGCTAGCCGATTCGTTCCGCCTCTTCGAGCAGGCGGAGAAGGCTTTTTCCTGGTGGGACTATCGAATGATGGCGTTCCGCAGAAACGCAGGACTGCGCATCGACTTCGTTCTGTTATCGCAATCCCTGGTCACTCGGTGTACTAGCTGCAACATCGACAAAGCGCCTCGCAAGCTGGAGCGTCCAAGCGACCACACGCCGGTGGTCGTCGAGCTCTCCTGACATCGGCAGTAAGAAGACAGCGTGGTTGCTTAATCTTCGCGGATACTTGCTGACAATGCTCGAACTCAGTTGATTGCCTCGTAAGCCGGCAGGGTAAGGAATTCAACGTAGTCCCCGGTGGTGAGCGTATCGAATAATTCGGCCGCTTCTTCATACCGCCCCGCTTGCCACGCTGAGTCGCCCAGGTAAGCCTTCACCTTTGGCAACTCCTCCGCGAGAAGCGCCCTGAACAGTTCGGTCGTGATCTTGCGGCCGTCATCAAGCCGGCCTTTTTCGCTGCGGATCCATTGCCAGATTTGGGAGCGCGAAATCTCCGCGGTGGCGGCATCTTCCATCAGGTTGAACACGGGCACGCATCCGTTCCCCGCAAGCCAGGCGCCCAAATACTG
Source organism: Pseudomonadota bacterium (assembly GCA_025352885.1). Classification (GTDB taxonomy): domain Bacteria; phylum Pseudomonadota; class Gammaproteobacteria; order Burkholderiales; family SG8-39; genus SZAS-79. The sequence continues at coordinate 40,042 of JANXRZ010000235.1, forward strand.
GATGCCGACCGAAATGTTGTTGCGCAGCCCGGCTTCTGTGATCGGCGCTTCAGGTTTGAAGTCCAGCAACTCCTTTGCGGTGAAATTGACATCGGGCCGTTGCTTGTCGTACTGGTTCGGACCGGGCATATGCTTGTCGAAGACGGCCTTGGCGATCGGAACCAGCGCCGGATGCGCAACCCACGTGCCGTCGCAACCATCGGTCACTTCGCGCAATTTATCCTGCCGCACCTTCTCGAGCGCGGCTTCGTTTGCTACCGGATCGTTCTTGATTGGAATTTGGGCAGCCATGCCGCCCATGGCCGGGGCACCGCGCTTGTGGCAGGTCTTCACCAGCGTAAGGGCGTATGCACGCATGAAAGGCGCCGTCATCGTGACTTGCGAGCGGTCGGCGAGGCAAAACGCCTTGTTCGAGCGAAATTTCTTGATGCACGAAAAAATGTAATCCCAGCGGCCAATGTTGAGGCCGGCAGAGTGGTCCTTCAACTCCCAAAGGATTTCTTCCATCTCGAAAGCGGCAACGACCGTCTCGATGAGCACCGTTGCCCGAACGGATCCATGAGCGATGCCGAGGTGTACCTGGGCAGCCTTGAAGACGTCGTTCCATAACCTCGCTTCGAGGTGGGACTCCATCTTCGGCAGATAGTAGTAAGGACCGCTGCCCCTCTTGAGCAGTTCCTTGGCGTTATGAAAAAACAGCAGGGCGAAATCAAAAATCCCTCCCGAGACGGGCTTGCCATCGACGGTCACATGCTTTTCGTCGAGATGCCATCCGCGAGGACGTGGAAGGAGCACGGCCGTCTTCTCATTCAGCCTGTACTGCTTGCCGCCCTGATCCAATGAAATGGTGCGACGAACCGCATCGCGGATATTGATTTGACCGTCGATCATGTTGAACCATGTCGGGCAGTTGGCGTCCTCGAAGTCCGCCATGAACGTCGATGCGCCGCAATTGAGCGCGTTGATCACCATCTTGCGGTCGGTCGGGCCGGTGATTTCGACGCGACGGTCGAGCAGGTCGGCAGGCTGAACGGCAATCGACCACTCGCTTTCCCGGACCGCTTGCGTTTCTGCGAGAAAATTCGGAAGCAGACCCTTGTCGAATTCCTTTTGCCGCGTTGCGCGGCTCGCTAGCAACTCGCGCCGGCGCGAGTCGAAAGTGCGATGCAACATCGCCACCAAAACCAAGGCGTCATGCGTGAGAATCTCATCGAATCCGGGAGATGGGGCCGCGTTAATCCGGACGCCGGGGGGGTAGGTGGTAGCCATTACTCAATCCTTATTGCTTTGCACAATAAGGTCGATTGTACCTCGTGATTCACATAGTGAAACGCGCGCAGCCGGACTTTTAGGCGGCGTCTTTGTCCTCGATTCCCAATTCCTGGATCTTGCGGGTGATCGTATTCCGCCCCATGCCCAACAAGGTTGCTGCTTCGATTCGCCTGCCACCAGTCCGCGCTAGAGCTTTGACGATCAGCGACTTTTCGAATTGCCGCCCCAAGAGGTCGAGGATCCCGCTTTCCCCGCGGCCAAGACGCCTTTCGACTTCGTTTTCCAGCGCCGAGACCCAGTCGGACGCGGCTGAAGTAACGGACTGCTCACGAAATTCAGCAGGTAAGTCCCCGACTTCGATGACCTGACCGGGAGCCATCACCGTCAGCCAATGGCACAAGTTCTCGAGCTGTCGCACGTTCCCGGGGAAGTCCAACCGCGAAATGTGGGCGACCACTTCGTCTGAGAGACGCTTGGGATCAACCCCGAGCTGGGTCGCACTATGAGCGAGGAAGTGGCGTGCGAGTAGCGGAATGTCTTCACTACGCTCGCGCATGGCGGGCAGGCGGATGCGGATCACGTTAAGGCGGTGGTAGAGATCCTCGCGAAAACTACCTTCCCGTACCCGAGAGTCGAGGTCTTGGTGCGTGGCTGCAATCACCCGAACATTCGTCTTGATCTGCTGATGGCCGCCAACGCGATAAAAACTGCCATCGGAAAGAACGCGCAGGAGCCGCGTTTGCAAGTCGGCCGGCATGTCACCGATTTCGTCCAGGAAAAGGGTCCCGCCTTCGGCCTGCTCGAATCGGCCACGTCGCTGGGCTTGCGCGCCCGTGAAAGATCCACGCTCGTGGCCGAACAGTTCCGACTCGAGCAGGTCTTTCGGCATGGCCGCAGTGTTGATGGCGACGAACGGCTTAGCCGAACGCGCACTATGACGGTGCAAGGCGCGAGCCACGAGCTCCTTCCCGGATCCGGACTCGCCGGTGATGAGTACGGTCGCGGCGGATTGCGACAGGCGTCCAATGGCGCGGAAGACTTCCTGCATGGCAGGCGCCTGGCCGAGGATTTCGGGCGCCCCCGGAACCGGCTCGAGCGCGGCCGCCTCCCTTTGGCTTTCGTCTAATGCACGACGAATAAGGTCGACTGCCTGATCGACATCGAACGGCTTGGGCAGGTATTCATAGGCGCCTCCTTGGAAGGCCGCCACGGCTGACTCCAAATCCGAATAGGCAGTCATGACGATTACCGGTACGGCCGGGTGACGCTCCTTGACGGTCTGGAGGAGTTGCAGCCCTGAAGGTCCTGGCATACGGATGTCGGAAACCAGCACCTGTGGCGGCCCATTGCTCAACGCATCGAGAGCGTCAGATGCGGAGGGAAACGAAAGGAACTCGATGCCTTCGCGCGCCAAGGCCTTTTCGAACACCCATCGGATTGAACGGTCATCATCGACGATCCAGACTGGTTTCATTGGCTTCCAGCTTGATGCCGCGCGTCGGGAATTAGCCCAATGGCAGCAAGATTGTGAACACAGTGCGGCCGGGACGGCTTTCGCATTCGATCATTCCGCGGTGGTACTGGATGAACGTCTGCGCAAGCGACAACCCAAGACCGCTTCCACCTTCCCTTCCTGACACGAGGGGATTGAACATCTTGTCCCGAATGTCTTGTGCGACACCCGGTCCGTCGTCGATTACTTGCAATTCTAGTGCCAGCTTATGACGCTGCCTGACGATGGTGACTTGCCGGGCGATCCTGGTCCGCAATTCGATTGTCCCTTTTGCGCGTGTCGCATTTCCCTTCGGCGCAAGGCCGGACAGTACGGCTTGCGCCGCGTTCCGGGCTATGTTCAGGGTTGCCTGGATCAGCTGCTCCTTGTCGCCGATGAGGTCGGGGACGCTTACGTCGTAATTTCGCCGAATAGCTACCCGGTCGACGAACTCGGCAAGGATCAGGCTGCGGACGCGCTCGAGTATTTCGTGGATATTCAGCGGCGCAAGCCGTGGTGTACGGTGAGGGGTGAGCAGCCGGTCCATCAATGCCTGCAACCGATCGGCTTCCTTGATGATGACCTGCGTGTATTCCTTGAGCTCCGGCTTGTCGAGCTCCCGTTCAAGCAATTGGGCCGAACCCCGCAAGCCGCCGAGTGGATTTTTTATTTCGTGGGCGAGGTTTCGGATGAGTTCCCGGTTGGCCGCCTGCTGGTCAATCATGCGCTCTTCGCGCGCAATGCGCAGTTGCTGTTCAATGGGGCGCAATTCGATCAGAAGCGGGGTTTCGGGAAGGACGATATGCGCCACCATTGCAACCAGCGCTACTGGATCGTGATTTGGACGGAGGTAATTGATGTTGCGGGCTGAGTAATCCCAGTGATTCGCGAGGGCATCTTCAAGCGTCTGCCGTAATTCGTCCTGCTCGGCGAACAAGGGCACGAAAGGCTGGTTCAGCAGGCTCTTGAGGCCGGCATCCAGCACGTTTTCCGCCGCCTGGTTGGCGTAGCGGACAACAAATTCTTCGTCGAGAACCGCTACGGCAGTCGGCAGCAGTTCGAGCCCGGTAAACGCGGCGCTCATTCGGACTCCAGAAGGGGCCTAAAGATCGGCAAGCCCTACCTGAGCTTGGCAAGTTCCTTGCGAAGCTCATCGGCGTTCTTGTTATGCAAGTCGACGTTGTCTTTATATTTCTGCAACCGGTCGAGCACTTTGGCGTAATTCTTTTCCCCGCCGGTCCGGACGGACTCCTGCTCTGCAAGCTCAGCTTTTGCCTTGGCGAGCAGCGCCTCTTCGCTTGCAAGCTCGGACTCGAGGGCGGTTCTCTGTCTTTCCCGCGCGCTTGCTCTGTCGTTGGTGCTTTCCTTGGGGAATGTCCCGGGCGATTTCGAGGCGCCCTTGGAGGCGGGAAGCCCGGGCACAACGGTGACGCGCTGGCTTTGGATTACCTTGCAGTCCTTGCCGCTAGTCTCGTCCTTGACGTTGGTCACATGGGTCTTTCCGGATGCATCTGTGCAACGCCAGATCGTCTGCATTTCACCGCCCTGGCTCATGGCGAGCGCGGACACGGCGGATAAGCCGGCCAGCAAAAGGGATCGGGTAAAAAGGTCAAGGGTCACCGAGAACGAACCTTAACTAGGGTTAGCAAGTGTATGTTGTTCATTGGAAATTAACAATCAATGCACCAAAAAAAGAAAAAGGACGGGGCAGCCCCCGTCCTCTAGTAACGCCTGACCCCGTAGGAGGGCTAGGACTTTTTGCTCAGGACGAGTAATACATGTCGAACTCGACCGGGTGGGTGGTCATGCGGAACCTGGTCACCTCGATCATCTTAAGTTCGATGTACGCGTCGATGAAATCGTCGGAGAAAACGCCGCCTTTTGTGAGGAACGCACGATCCTTGTCCAGGTTTTCGAGCGCCTGGTCGAGCGACGAGCAAACGTTCGGGACCTTCTTGGCCTCTTCCGGTGGAAGGTCGTACAGGTTCTTGTCGATCGGATCGCCGGGGTGGATCTTGTTCTGGACGCCATCCAGGCCTGCCATGAGCAGCGCCGCGAAGGCCATGTATGAGTTCGCCGTTGGGTCCGGAAACCGCACTTCGACGCGGCGCGCCTTCGGGCTATTTACGAACGGGATTCGGCAGGACGCCGACCGGTTACGCGCGGAATAAGCCAGGTTGATTGGCGCTTCGAAACCAGGAACCAGGCGCTTGTAGCTGTTGGTTCCCGGGTTCGTGATGGCGTTCAGCGCCTTTGCATGCTTGATGACACCGCCGATGTAATACAAGGCGAACTCAGACAAGCCGGCATAACCGTTTCCGGCGAACAGGTTTTCGCCGCCCTTCCACACGGACTGGTGCACATGCATACCCGAACCGTTGTCTCCCACGACAGGCTTTGGCATGAAGGTCGCGGTCTTGCCATAGGAGGCCGCCACGTTCCACACCGTGTACTTCAGTATCTGCATCCAGTCGGCACGCTGCACGAGCGGCGCAAACTTTGTCCCGATTTCGCACTGGCCGGGGGCTGCGACTTCGTGGTGATGAACTTCGACTTCGACGCCTTGCGCTTCGAGCGCAATGCACATTGCATTGCGGATGTCCTGAAGGGTGTCGGCCGGCGGGACAGGAAAGTAACCGCCCTTTACAGGAGCCCGATGGCCCATGTTGCCCGACTCATAATCTATACCGGATGACCACGGCGCTTCCTCGGAGCGGATCTTCACCGAGCATCCGGACATGTCGACGTTCCACGTTACGCCGTCGAAGACGAAAAATTCGGGCTCCGGACCGAAGTAAGCCGTATCGCCGAGCCCGGACGACTTGAGATAGGCCTCAGCTCTCTTGGCGATCCCGCGTGGGCACCGGTCGTACGGCTTGCCGTCCGAGGGCTCCACCACGTCGCACGAAATGTTGAGGACCGGCTCGTCGGTGAACGGGTCCATGCGGGCACTTTCGGGATCCGGCATGAGCAGCATGTCGGAGGCCTGGATGCCTTTCCAGCCTGCGATAGACGACCCATCGAACGCATGGCCCGAATCGAATTTGTCCATGGTGAAATACTTGGCCGGTACGGACACGTGCTGCTCTTTTCCGAGCGTGTCGGTGAAGCGGAAGTCGACGAACTTGACCTCTTTCTCCTTGGCCAACTTCAAAACATTGGCTGCCGATGGCATCTAATTCTCCCTGAGGAAGCGAATAAAAAAGCGAAAACCGGCCGTGAGCCGGGACGAAACGGGAATGAGCAGTTTCCATGCCAAACGAGGAGCCCGGTGCTGAAGCTTGCACCGCGATGCATGGGAATCTAATTTTACCTAAACAAAACGCACTGTTTCAATGCATGCGTGCCGGAAATGCACTGTCCTTAAGCATGCACCGCACCAAGTCGGGGGATATCACGGCCTATAATCGCAACCATGGCAGACATCGAGTCAATCAAGCGCGCGGCACGGGAAAGGGCGACGGTGCTGAATCTCCCCTACGCTGGCGCGCTCCTTCCGACAGAAGCCCACGCTCTTATGAACGCCGGTGCAAAGCTGGTGGATGTCAGGACCAAGGCGGAACTCGAGTGGGTCGGACGTGTGCCCGGCGCCCTGTCCGTTGAATGGAACACCTGGCCGGGCGGAAAGCCCAATCCCGACTTCGTCGCCCACCTGGAATCACATGTGGCGAAGGAGGCTACCATCCTGTTTCTTTGCCGGTCCGGCGGACGCTCAAGCAGCGCTGCCACGGCAGCTTCGAAAGCGGGGTATCGGGAAGCCTACAACGTGCTGGAAGGATTCGAAGGTGACAAGGATCCGCACGGCCATCGCAACACCTCGGGCGGCTGGCGCGTAGCAGGACTACCTTGGGTCCAGGGCTAGCCTGCCGACCAGCTGACAAGTCCGGTGTAGGCGGTGAAAAGCACCGCGCCGCCGAACACCACCCGGTACCACGCGAACAGCGTGAAGTCGTGCGTCGCAATGTAGCGCAATAGCCAGCGAACGCAGATGAATGCAGAAATGAAAGCGGTGACGCCCCCAACTGCGAACATCCCTAGGTCATCTGCGCTAAGTAGCGCCCGGTTCTTGAACAAGTCGTAACCGCCGGCGGCGATCAGCGTCGGAACTGCGAGAAAAAACGAGAATTCAGTTGCTGCTTTCCGGGACAGTCCAAAGAGCATTCCTCCGACAATCGTCGCCCCCGAGCGCGAAGTACCCGGAACCAGTGCGAAAGCCTGGGCGAAACCGACCTTGAGCGCGTCCTTCCAGGTCATTTCATCCACTTCGCGCACCTTCACCTGCCGGGGACGACGCTCGACCCATAGGATGATAATGCCGCCGATGATGAACGCGAGCGCAACAGGCACCGGCTTGAAAAGGTGCGCCTTGATCAGCTTCCCGAAGGCAAGTCCCAAGATCGCAGCGGGCATGAACGCTACCACGAGATTTGTAATGAAACGCCTCGCGGCGGGGTTGCTGAAGGCGCCCTTCAGAACATTTGAAAACCGGACACGATATTCCCATACGATCGCGAGCATTGCGCCGGTCTGGATAACGACATCGAACACCTTGCCGCGCTCGTCATTGACGCCGAGCAAGTCGCCGGCGAGGATGAGGTGTCCCGTGCTCGATATGGGCAGGAACTCGGTAAACCCCTCGACCAGGCCCAGGATGAGCGCACAAAGCAGTTCGTAGCCGCTCACAGATCGGCTGCCCGTTCAGTCAGTCGCTTGTTCGCGGCGGAAAGCCGCTCGATGAGGATGCGCATAAATGACTTGTTGAACTGAACCTGGCACGCATCGCTTGCTGCGGAAAGCGATGCCGCCTTTATTTCAAGCACCAGCACGGGCGTCGTGGAATGGATGGTGGTGCTTCTAAGCGCTGTCTCAGTCGAAAAATAAAGCATTTCGCCGAAACAGTCCCCCGGGCCCAGGGTCGCGAGGTGGTGCGCTTCGCGCGAAACATCGCTATGCCCGTCAACCAGGATAAAAAAACCGTCCCCCCTTTCGCCTTCCTGGATCAGAAACCGCTTGGCGGGAATATGGCGCCAAGCCGAAATTCGCAAGGTTTCCCAGATTTCCACATCCCGAAAATCCCGGAAGAACGACAAGTTCCGGAGCAAATGAAACTTGCGCGTCTCGGAGAAATCCTCCCGCGGCGCCTCGAGTTCCCTGAAAAGCGAGGCGAGGTCCTTGCCGAATTCGATCCAGTTCTGGTAGCGAAGACTCGTTTCCTTTTGCATGGCCTTCTCGACGATCGCATCAAGGGCGGCCGGCAGGTTTTGTCGTATCGAGGACAGCGCCGGAGGGGCATGATTGACGATCTGGTACATGAGGCTTGCCTGCGAAGAAGCGGTAAACGGAAGGCGCCCCGTGAGCAGCTGAAACATGACCACGCCAAGTGAATAAATGTCGGTCTGATGGGTCAGTTCGCGGTCGGTGAGTTGCTCGGGCGACATGTAGGCCGGCGAGCCGGCGTTTCCGATGTTTGTATGGGTGGCTTCTTCCAGTTGGGCAACGCCGAAATCGGCCAGCTTCACGTCGAAGTCTTCAGTGACAAGAATATTTGCAGGCTTGATGTCGCGATGGATGATGCCCATCCTGTGCGCGTACTCGAGTGCGCGGCTGCACTTGAAAACCACCTCGACCACCCTCTCGAGCGGAAGCAGGTTGTCCATGACTGCATACTGGGCGAGCGTGCCGCCGGCCACATAGTCCATGACGACATAGCTGTAGTCTTCTTCCACAGCCGCATCCAGCAGCGACACTATATGCGGATGCTCGAGCTTGCCGACGAGCGCCGCTTCCGTGAGAAAAGCGCTGCGGTGCTGCCCGCCGAAAGAGGCGCCGTCGGTAGCGTGGTTGAAGAGCTTGATCGCCACGTCCCGCTCGGCAAAAGTGTCGCGCGCGCGATACACCGAGCTCGTGGCGCCGCGTCCCAGTTCCCCCAGGATGGCGTACTTGCCGATTGAAGCCGGCACACTTGTCGACATGCGTTCCCCCGGCCGCTGGCGGCCTACGCTTTGTGGTAAATCTCGCTGCCCTTCTTCACGAACTCGATTGCCTTCTCCTGCATCCCCTTCTTGAGCGCATCCTGCCCGGACAGGTTGTGCTTATCCGCGTATTCGCGCACATCCTGGGTAATCTTCATCGAACAGAAATGCGGTCCGCACATCGAGCAGAAATGCGCGACTTTCGCGCTGTCCTTAGGCAGGGTTTCATCGTGAAAGTCCTTGGCCGTATCCGGGTCGAGGCCCAGGTTGAATTGATCGGCCCAGCGAAACTCGAATCGCGCCTTCGACACCGCATTGTCCCTGATCTGCGCACCGGGATGGCCTTTTGCCAGGTCTGCTGCATGGGCAGCAACCTTGTACGCCATGATGCCGTCCTTGACGTCCTTCTTGTTCGGCAGCCCCAAATGCTCCTTTGGGGTCACGTAGCAAAGCATCGCGGTTCCATACCACCCGATCTGCGCGGCGCCGATGGCCGACGTTATGTGGTCATAGCCGGGGGCAATATCGGTTGTAAGCGGCCCAAGGGTATAAAAAGGCGCTTCCTTGCACCAGTCGAGTTGGAGTTCCATGTTCTCTTTGATGAGCTGCATGGGAACATGCCCGGGCCCCTCAATCATTACCTGCACATCGTGCTTCCAGGCCACCTGCGTAAGCTCACCTAGTGTGCGGAGTTCGCCTAGCTGGGCCTCATCATTCGCGTCGTAGATCGAACCCGGCCGTAATCCGTCTCCAAGCGAGAACGAAACGTCGTAGGCCTTCATGATCTCGCAGATGTCTTCGAAATGCGTATAGAGGAAGCTCTCCTGATGGTGCGCGAGGCACCACTTCGCCATGATGGATCCGCCCCGGGAAACAATGCCGGTCATGCGGTTGGCAGTAAGCGGCACGTATTGCAGTCGCACACCTGCATGAATCGTGAAGTAGTCGACTCCCTGTTCGGCCTGCTCAATGAGCGTGTCGCGGAAAATCTCCCATGTCAGGTTTTCGGCGCGGCCATCCACTTTCTCGAGCGCTTGGTAAATGGGGACGGTGCCGATGGGCACCGGCGAATTCCGGATGATCCACTCACGGGTCTCGTGAATGTGTTTCCCGGTCGAGAGGTCCATAACCGTGTCGCCGCCCCAGCGTATGGACCAGGTCATTTTTTCCACTTCCTCGCCGATTGACGAACCAAGCGCCGAATTACCTATGTTTGCGTTGATCTTTACCAGGAAATTGCGGCCGATGACCATCGGCTCGGTCTCGGGATGGTTGATATTGGCGGGAATGATGGCGCGGCCCCTCGCGACTTCTGCACGGACAAACTCCGGCGTAACCTCCGCGGGAATTTGGGCTCCGAAGTCGTGGCCCTTGTGCTGCCTGGCCATCAACGCCGCGAGCTTCTCCCCGGTTGGGCCACTCGCTTTCAATCCTTCGATGTATTCGCTGCGCCTGAGATTTTCGCGAATGGCAATGAACTCCATCTCGGGCGTCACGATTCCCTGCCGGGCATAGTGCATCTGCGTTACGTTTCGACCGGATTTTGCGCGGCGGGGCTGGCGGCTCAGGTTAAACCGCAGTTCACCAAGCTTCGGATCACTCATTCGCTCGACGCCGAATCGCGAACTCGGCCCGGTCAGCGTTTCCGAGTCGTTGCGCTCGGCAATCCAGCCGGCCCTGAGCGGCCCAAGTCCCGAACGGATGTCGATTTTGGCCGCTGGATCCGAGTACGGACCCGAGGTGTCATACACCCAAATGGGCGGATTGGGTTCCGCTCCGAAGTCAGCAGGGGTATCGGCCTGCGAGATTTCGCGCATCGGAACGCGGATATCGGCCCGCGATCCGGTCACGTAAACCTTATTCGAATTCGGCAGCGATTTGACCGCGGCCTGGTCGACCTGGGCCGTAGCGGCGAGGAATTTCGGGTTAGCGCTCATGTTCGCTCCTGTCGATAGATCGCAGGAAGCGGGACGCCATGCTCTGCATGCTCCAGGCCGGGCGGCCAACGCTTCCCTGCGGCGGCATTACCCGCATCAGGTTCAAAGGGACTCTCTCACCCGAGGAACGTTCCTCAGGACCCCTACGCTGACATGAACCGATTATAGCGCCAACCCTCATATCCCCCTTTCGGTGCGGGTCGCATTCAAGCTCGGTGCGTCGATATCCTGAATGGGCGCTTGAGTGCTTTGGTAGACTAAGCGCCCCTTGCACTGACCGACGCAACATGGCTTCCATGAATTTCGAGCAGGCTCGCTTCAACATGGTGGAGCAGCAAATCCGCACTTGGGACGTTCTCGACCAGGATGTTCTGGATATGCTCTATGCCGTGCCCCGTGAGGGCTTTGTGCCACCGGCGTATAAGGCGCTTGCCTTTTCGGACATGGAAATTCCGTTGGGGGGTGAGGCCGGGTCGGCTGTGCGCATGATGACCCCGAAGATGGAAGCGCGAATCGTGCAGGAAGTCGCTTTAAATAAGTCGGACAAGGTCCTCGAGATCGGCACAGGCAGCGGATACCTGACGGCTCTCCTCGCATTCCGATCGGCGCACGTCGTTTCGGTTGAAATCAATGCCGCAATTGCCGCTTCCGGGCGCCGCAACCTCGAAGAGCACCATGTCGTGAACAGTACACTCGTGGTTGGCGACGCAGCCCGCGGTTGGCCCGCGGGGGCTCCGTACCAAGTAATTGTCCTCACCGGGTCAACGCCGCTGCTGCCATCCGGCTTGCTTGAACAGCTTGCGCAGGGTGGTCGGCTGTTCGCAGTGACGGGCGAAGCACCGGTGATGGTTGCGAAGCTTTTCACCTGCAAAAGGCCTGGAACCTATTCGGAAGTCGAGCTATTCGACACGGTATTGGCGCCGCTTATCAATGCGGAGCGTCCGTCGCGCTTCGAGTTCTGATCATGAAGCACATGCTGCCGGCCGAGCTTCACGCAAAGATCGCTTCAGGCGAAAAAATGCAGTTGCTCGACGTTCGTGAGACTTGGGAATTCGAAACAGCGCGCATCGACGGCGCCAGGCTGATCCCGATGGGCGAAATAGCGGGCCGTTTCAACGAACTCGATACTGAATCAGACCTGGTCGTTATTTGCCATCACGGGGGACGCAGCATGCAGGTCGCCGCCTTCCTGGAGCGCCAGGGATTTTCGAAGATCCACAATTTGTCCGGGGGCGTTGATGCCTGGGCCCGAACCGTCGACCCTTCGATGCCGGTTTACTGAACAAATGGTGGGGGAGCCAGGTAATGAATTCAAAGAGGTTGAAGGTCTTCGCGGTCATTTTGCCCGCCGCGCTAGCGCTTTCTCCAATTTCTGCAGGCGCAGAAGATCTCTTGCAGGTATTTCGGGATGCCAGGGGTTATGACGCGCAATATGGTGCCGCCCGATATGCCCTGCAGGCGGGCCTGGAAAAGCTTCCGCAAGGACGCTCTCTTATCCTCCCTACGGTCGGGGTCAGCTCCAGCCTTACAAGGACAAATCTCGACATCGACGGCCGGGGACCCAATCCGGCCACGCCAACGACCCGAACGTTCAACACCGGCACATACCAGCTAACGCTCTCCCAACCGCTCTTCCGACCGCAGAACTGGGTTCAGTACGACCAGGCCGAATTTCAAGTGAGGCAGGCGGAAGCCACGTTCGGGCAAGCGGCGCAGGATCTCGTGATCCGATCTGCGCAAGCCTATTTCGATGTGCTGTCTGCGGAGGACACGCTCGCGCTCGTGCGCGCCCAGAAGGCTGCAATTTCTGAGCAACTAGCGCAAGCCAAACGCAATTTCGAGGTGGGCACCTCCACGATAACTGACACCCATGAGGCGCAGGCCCGGTTCGACCTGAGCGCCGCGCAGGAGATCTCGGCCCAGAACGACCTCGAAGTTAAGCAGAGGACCCTCCAGCAGGTGACGGGCAAGGCGTACGACAAACTCAGGCCGTTGAGAAGCGACGTCAAACTGTCTCCGCCCGATCCCAATACGATGCAGACTTGGGTAGACATTGCGGAAAAGCAAAGTTTTCCCGTGCTGATCCAGGAAGCGGCGAGCGAAATTGCCGGGCTGGAGATTAAGCGCACCCGTGCAGTGAACTATCCGACTGTCGACTTGATCGCCAATATCGGCCAGACGAACCAGACAGGCTCGAACATTGCGGCTACCGGCAGCCTCATCACGCCGACGGCAATCGGCCTCCAGGTAGCGGTACCGCTCTACCAAGGAGGCTTCATCTCATCACGTGAACGCGAAGCGGCCGCTAATTTCGAGAGATCCAAGCTCGATCTTGAAAATGCCCGTCGCTCGAGCGCCCTGACTTCGCGACAATCCTATCTCGGGGTAATCAACGGGATTGCGCAGATTACCGCGCTCGAAGCTGCACTTGTATCGAGTCAAAGCGCGCTCGACTCCAACAAGCTCGGGTACGAAGTTGGAGTGCGCATCAACATCGACGTCCTGAACGCGCAGCAGCAGTTGTTCTCCACGCGCCGCGACCTGGCCATAGCACGATACAACACGATTACGAATTACCTGAGGCTCAAAGCGGCGGCAGGTAGCCTCAAGGAAGCGGACCTCGCGGAGGTTAATAAGGCACTGCAGTTCTAATGAGCGCTGCTCTCTAGCTAGCGCGTGCTTGCCGTTCTAGCCGGGCGTACCTAGCAGCTTCGCTATTTCGGCAATGTGGCGCTCTGTCGCACCACGATGGGACGCGCAAAACGCCATCCCGGCTTCTCCCATCGATTTACGGCGTCCCGGATCGTTGAGCAACGACAGCGCGACCTCAATCACTCGACCTGCGTCCGACACTTGCACAGCGGCACCGCTCGCCACGGCTAGTCGCGTGGCCTCGCTGAAGTTGTGCGTGTGCGGGCCCATGACGACTGGCACCCCAATAGCGCTTGCCTCAATGAAGTTCTGACCTCCATAGGGAAGCAGCGTGCCGCCGACGAAGGCAACGTCGGCGGCTGCGTAATAAGCCGGCATTTCGCCCATGGTGTCGCCCAGAAGAGCCATTGCACTCATCGGGCTTTCGCCACTGCTGCGACGGGCAAAGGACAACCGGCTTTCGGACAGCAGTGTGGCGACCTGGTCAAAACGCTGAGGATGCCTCGGCACGAAAACAACCGCGACGTCTTCCGGGAGCCGATTTTCGATCGCACGCATCAACAATGCCTCTTCGCCTTCCCTTGTGCTTGCAAAGAGAAGCACCCTCTTATTGCCAAGCGATTGCCTGAGTACCTGGCCCGAGGCAAGCAGTCGTGGATCCGACTGGACGTCGAACTTGAGGTTTCCCGTGACCGTCACCCGGTGGGCGCCGAGCGCTGCGATGCGATCAGCATCGGCCTCGGTCTGCGCACACACGATGCGAAGGCTCTCGAACGCTGGCCGGGTCAGCGGGGACAGTCTGCGATAGCCGCGCGCGGACCTCTCTGACATGCGCGCATTCGCCAGTGCGATCGGTAGTGCCCTCGCGCTGCATTCGGCGAGCAAATTCGGCCAGATCTCGGTTTCCATCAGCAACCCTACACTCGGCTTGTAGTGGTCAAGGAAGCGCCTTACGGCAAAAGGGTAGTCGTAGGGTAAAAAGGCCGAATTCACAGTCGATCCAAACGACTGGTCGATTGCATTGGCGCCGGCAGCTGTCATGCAAGTTACGAGCAATCGGTGCTGCGGATAACGGACCTGCAGTTGTTCGACGAGCGGAACGCTTGCGCGAACCTCTCCTACTGACACTGCATGCACCCAAATTACCGGCGAGCCAGCGGACGCACTGAATCGACCCAGGCGTTCACCCAGCCTTTGGCGATATCCGGGCTCGAGCCGGCTTCGCAACCAGAGCCTTACTGCAATAAACGGCAACAGGAGCCAGAGAAAAACCGTGTAGCCCGCCCTCAGCATGACAATAGCGCACTGCTAGCAGCCACCACGTCCGCTACGGCTGGAACCTGGCCAGTGCCACCGATATTTATGGCCTTCGGTGTCCCGTGAAGTCCGGTAAGTGAAGAATCGCTGCCTGTGTACAAACCGAGCGAAGGTACGTTTAATGCGGCGGCCAAGTGAACGAGACCGGTATCCACCCCGAACACCGTCCGCGCCTGCGACACGATGCTTGCCATTTCCATGAGCGACATCCGTCTTGGCACGATGCCCGTGCCCGCCAACGCAACTATCCGATCGCAGCGGACTTGCTCGCTTGGGCTGCCCCACGGGAAGACGCATTCGTACCCAAGGGCAGCGAGTTCTGAGGCGAGCGCGGCCCAGTGAGGTTCGGGCCAGAGCTTGTCGGCCCGGCTAGTCATGCTGAGAAGCACGCAGAAAGGCGCCTTCCAAGGCACCGGCTCGATGTGCTGGAGAGACAATCCATAATCGCACGGTTCGTTGGGCATAGTTCCCGTCGCCGCCGCCGTAAGCAAGCGGTTCCGCTCGACCGCATGCAGATTGCGCCCGACACGATGAACTTGGTCGTAGAACCGGCTCGCAAGCGGCTCACGAGCGCTCACGCCATCGTAACCATGCTTTTCGCCGCGCGCCCTTGAAGTTATCAGCGCGCTCTTCAGCAATCCCTGGGTGTCGACGATGATGTCGTACGAATCCGCTCGCAGGGCGCGGTGAAAGTCGAGCATCTCAGATGCGATGGGAACAGCTGGAAACTGCTTGCGCCAGCGCCGTAAAGCAACCGGTATTGTTCGGCGAATGGCGGGATGAAGGCGCGGAATTTCTTCAAAGGCCTCTTCGACGACCCAGTCGATTTCGGCAAGGGGAAACCGGCGGCGAGTATCGGTGACGGCCGGGCAATGGTGAATGACATCGCCAAGCGAAGACGTTTTGACGAACAGGATTCGCATGGCTTACGGCAGTGAGTGAGTCGCGCCGACTTGCGCCGCTCGAATTCGAAATCGGCGCCTGCGTTAAAATGAGTGCAGGCCTGAACGATTATACGGGATTAGCCTCTTGACCCCCTCCAGCCGCGCCGCTCTATCCGCGGTCATCATCACGAAGAACGCAGCATGCAGGCTCGAGACCTGCCTGTCCTCCATAAGCTTCTGCGATGAGATCGTCATCGTCGATTCTGGTAGCTCCGACCAAACGCGCGAAATCGCGAAGACTTTCAATGCGCGGGTGATAGACAAGCCGTGGCTTGGCTTCGGACGCCAAAAGCAGTTCGCGGTAGATCAGGCCAGCCATGACTGGGTGCTTTGCATTGACGCAGATGAATGGGTGTCGCCGGAACTGGAAACGAGCATCAAGGCCGCCCTTGCTCAACCTGTCGCGCCGGTTTATCGGATGCCCAGGCGCAATCGCTTCCTCGGTCGATGGCTTCGACATGGCGAGGGCTATCCGGACTGGAGCCTGAGGCTCTTCGATCGTCGCTCGGCGCGCTGGAGTGATGATGCGGTCCATGAGAAAGTGCTTTATGCCGTTACCCCCGGGACCCTGGACGGGGATCTGATGCACGAATCGGCAGAAACGCTGCGCGACTACCTCGAGAAGCAAAACAATTACACGACGCTTGCGGCGCAACAGCTGTTCGAGCGAGGGCAGTCGACAAATGCCTTGCGGCTCCTGGGCAGTCCCTTGGTGCGGTTCGTAAAATTTTATGTGCTTCGCTTTGGCTTTCTCGACGGCATCCCCGGGTTCACTCACACGATCATCGGGTGCATGAACAGCTTCGTGAAGTACGCGAAGCTTGCCGAGCTCAACCGACTGCCGATCAAGCCGGCCTGAGATGGACATTCACACATTCTGCTCGGCAGTTAGGAGAGACTCATGATCGCCCTCAATGCCAGCGAAATCCTGGCTTACCACGACGCATGCCTGCAAGCAGTCGGATGGCCCAATGAGCTCGAACCCCGCCATGCAAGTGGTGAATGGCAGGTGATCGAGCTCAACCACCGGTACAACTGCCGGCTTTGGAACGAGGAGGACCTTGCGAGGCGAACAACGGTTGCAGATAGCGAGATCGCCCGGAACAAACGTGCAATCGACGGCTTCAACCAGAAGCGCAATGACGCTATCGAGCGGATCGATGAGATTCTTCTCGAGCGCTTTTCGTCGATCGAGAGAGGGGTGGGCGCAAGACTGAATTCTGAAACGGCGGGCTCGATGATCGACCGTTTATCGATCCTCAGCTTGAAAATTCATCACATGGGCCTCCAGACGGCGAGAGCGGACGTAGATGAAGCCCACATTTCAGATTGCCGGATTCGCGTCACGCGCTTTAAAGAGCAGCTACGAGACCTGGCAGGTTGTCTTGACAGGCTGCTGGCTGAGACCGCGCATGGTGACGCGTGGTTCAAGGTCTACCGGCAGTTCAAGATGTACAACGACCCTAAGCTTAATCCCGCTGTTTACGGTGAGAAGCGCTAACGGGCAAAGGCGCAGAGCTTTTCGAACACCACGTCATCCGCAAGTTCCTCGACACTGGTCGGCGCCTCGAGGTACGAAGCCTTGAATCCCTTTGGACCCCATTGACCCGGGCTTGGGGAAACACTGATTTCTGCAAACAAGCCGACGACGCCGCCAGGACTCGCCGCCGCAAAATGCATCAGTCCGCTATCGGGGAATATGCTCGTGCGCGCGCTCCAAATAAGGCCAAGCGCCTCCCGAATGGGCCCCCTGAAGGCGTGAATGTGCGGCAATTTCTCATCCAGTACCGGTTGGGCCACCTCGTCATCGCCCGGATAAAGCGGGCTGTCGGCTCTTCCCGGTGTCCACATGAACACCGTGTCGAGTCCCCAATCGTTCTTGAAGCGGTTACACCAGCGAACGATTTGCAAAGTGGTCGGTTGCTTCTTCGCCCGGCGCGCACCTAGACCGAGAACGACGAAGCTGCCAGCGGACAAGCCGCGCTCCTCCAGCCAGGTGCGAGCAAAAGCCGCCGCTTCGGAAGGAAGCGCATAGCTTGGGAACAGCGGCTCTGCCGGCGACTTGATTCCGAGCGGGGCCAACATTGCAAGCATCCGGTCGGATTCGTGCACCTCCTGCCGAATCTCGAGGGGGTCGGACAACCGCGGGTAAGTCCTGGGGTTTTCGCAATACGCGATGCATCGTCGCCCTCCGACGGCAACGCCCCGCGCGATTGCGCGCGGTGACTCCGCGCCGTTCGCCACGATGACCCAGTCGAATTTTGCCCGGCGAAGCGAAATGTCCTGCGCCAGGTGGTTCAACGCCGCTGACAAGCTCACCCGCCCACCATGCCTCACCCGTCGATAAATCCAGCGCCGGTCTATCTCCGGACTGCCGTCCACGACCCAGGCGTTGTAGTCGTTTGCAAGCAAGTGAATTTCCGCGGCCGGCATACTCGAACGCAAGTGCCTTAGCATCGGCGTAGCAAGCAGCAGGTCTCCCAGCTTGTCACGCTTGATGACGAGTATTTTCACGCTGCGAGAGTTCGGAAAGCCGTTCGATTTTGTGTGCTCTCAACGGGCAACCGGCAGGCGTGCCCTCGAGTAAGGGGGCGGAGTTCATGCCGGAAAAGGCGCTGACGGCTGCATCGATGCACACCGGCGACATGCACGACTTTTCTTCGCAATGCGCGGCCCCGAGGACGGAAAGGCGAATTCCGATTGAGCCGTCCTGCGCAGGCATCATGTTCTTCCAAGGCTGGGTCGGACCGTAGATGACAGTCGCACGAATTCCCATGGATGCGGCGAGATGATAAAGGCCTGTATCCGTCGAATACAGATGGGCCAGCATGCTGAAGCCACTCAGCAAGTCCGACAGGGCCGGAAAGAAGCTGAATTCGGCATTTTTCGGCAAGCCCGCCGCAATTAATTCTGATGCGCCACGATCTGTCGAATTGATGAATACCTTTACTGGGGCACCTGGATGCCTCGCGAAGATGGCACTGAGCAACTTCGACAATGTTTGCGGCGACATGATCCGTCGCGGTTCATCCGCGAGGGGTGCAATCCCGATATCAGACGCAGGCCGGCATCGGATCGCCGCCAAGCTCGGCACATTTAGGGAATGAGGCTGACGCAAAGAAGGCTCGAAAATTTGCGCAACTCGCCACATCGGCTCGGACTGGAGCCTTTCGGGGGACAAGTCTCCGTATTCGGGATACAGGTCGGAATACCTATCATCCACGTAGATTTTTCGTCTGGCCTTGACCAGGCGACCGATCAACCTGATCGGCTTCCCGAATCCCCATAGGACCAGCAGCGCATCGAAGGCTCTGGTAAACCGCAGCCTGAGAAGGAGAAGCAGCATGTCAATGCGGTTCGAGAACCCAATTACCCGCATCCCGGTTTCTTTCGCGAACAACCGGGCGTAGTTAGACCGGGTTAGAAGCCAGATGTCATCGGATGGAAATGCATCCGCATAGCATCGCACCGTAGCGTAGGCGATCAGCGTGTCACCGAGTTTTCCACGGATGACGAAGAGGACTCTGCGTGACATAAGGGTCGGACGATTATAATCGCTCCTCTCCAGGCCCCAGGTGGCGATGCGTTTGCTTTCCTTCACGATTCCCCGGCCCGCAGTTTTTGCGAAACCGGCACACCTTGAGATCGTCGCACTCTGTGCATTTGCGTTCGTGCTTCCGCAATTCGAAGCGCCCAAGAACGCACTATGGCTGGTTTACATCGTGCTATGGATCTCCAATCGTTGCCACGCCCGGAATTTCGGCGGACCGTGGGACACATGGGATTCGCTTATCTTTGCCTGGATTTCTTCAGGGTATGTATGCGCGGCGTTTTCTGGGCTTCACAACGCTGAATGGGCTTCAGCTGCGGACGTCCTACGTTACGGGAGCGTCCTTTGGTGCGTACGCCGCTCCGGGTATAAGGAAGAGACTTTTCAGCAGGTCATCACCTGGCTGTTGTTTGGCACGCTCGCAGCTCTCTTAAGGGGCTATTACGAATTGCACTTCAACCCCCGGGCTGATGGCCAGCGTCGCTACCTGGGCCTCAATTCGGTCGGCCACGTCAATCACAGCGCCATTTACCTGGCGATTGCCTTAGGTGTCGCGGTCAGTTCCTTACTGGCATGGTGGCGTTCAGATTCAAACAAAACCCGCACCTTGCGGCTCGGCGTCAGCATGGCGTTTGGCTTGTCGCTTTTTGTCATGGAAAGCCGCGCCACCGTGGGCGTTTCATTTTTGCTGTGCATATGCCTGTTCACCGTTTTCCTTTGGCGCGGAAACGCCCCTATTTGGAAACCGCTGGTGGGTGGGATTGTGGTCCTCTTGGTTATAGGTCTGTTTCGCCCAGAGGTTGTGGAAAAAAACTCCCAGCGTATTAAAGAAGATAATTTACTGGCCGCTCGGGAAAACATCTGGCGAACGGGTTTCGCGGCTTGGCGCGAGTTCCCCGCCTTCGGCGTAGGCATTGGGAATTACGGAAAAATCGACTATGAGCACCTCGAGCAGTGGAAGAAATCCAAGGGCGAGACGCTCGATCGCTCCCTTGTACTGCCCCAGTCTCATGCGCACAGTCTCTATGTAAACACTCTTGCAGAGCGCGGTGCCACCGGGCTGTTGGTTCTCCTACTTGTCTTGGGCGCCTGGGCGAGGTTGCTGTGGAAAACCGTTCCCTCGGCGTCAGAAAGCCCCATTCGCTGGACCTTTTGGGGCGGCTCGCTTTCGGCCTGGCTCGTGGCGGTGCTGGTTGGGTTAGTGAACACGACCCTGCATCATGAGCACGCTTTGATAAGCATGCTGCTGCTCGGAGGGTGGCTGTCGCTGTCACGTCCTCCGTTGCGCAATATCGAAGTTCGCCCCTGAAAGCCGGATCGTGCAAGTCCATCAAATCAATCTCCAGCCTGCCGTTGGCGGTGGCGAGGTGTACACGAGATGGTTCTCCAGGGCGCTGGCCGACGCAGGTGCAAGCGTATTTTTGTACGTACATGAGTCCAACCGATTTTGGGACGGATTGGCCTCCGATCGAATCCGGGTAATACAAGTGGATGGATGGCAAGAGGTCATCGACCGCCTTCCATCGCATCGCAGCGTAGTCATCACCCAAAGCCGGATACCCACCGACCTCGCTATGCGAACGGCGCAACTCCATTTGCTTACCGGCTTTGCGCACATGCCAATGATCGGACGCAGCGCCGAAGAGTTCAGGCGATATGCAACCGTCTTCACAGTGTCCAGGTACTGTATTGACCTGCTTCGTGAATCCGGCATTTCGTCGGTTTATCCACATGCGCTGTACGGCACGGGCATACTCGATCGCGTCGCCAGTCGCGACACGGCGATCAAGCAGAAGTCCGCCTACCACTGGGACATGCGAAAAGGGCGCGACCGCCTGCTGGCGCTTGCCGAGCGCATTTTAGGCAGTGGCCGAAGCCGCGAGCCTTTCGATAAAAGAGCAGGCTTAACGCTTGGCATCGTGTCCCTGCTTTCACCCATCAAACAGTTCCCGATGCTCTTCGACATTATTGCGCCCCACCTCGCGCAATATTCGCAGGTAAACCTGGAAATCTTCGGAAGTGGCGGTTATGCGCAGGTCCGCGATCTCAAGCGATCATTGCTGCCGATGACGGGGCGTGTGAGGTTGTGGGGTTATCACGAGGACGTGGAGAACATCTATCCGCAACTGGACTACCTTTTGACCGGCTTGCCTGAGAAGGAAGCGCTGGGCCTGAATGTTCTTGAGGCGCAGACCCTGGGAACGCCGGCATTGGCGCCCGCTGCTCCGCCTTTTACGGAGACGATCGTCCACGAAGCAAATGGCTTCCTGTATCGGGACCCTCGAACTGACGGCGGTGTGGGGTTCAACGAGTTGATTGCTTCCATTGTGGGCGGGCGGCCTCGACCTGATCCTTTAAGAGCGGTCGAACACCTGGCTAAGTTCTCTTACGAGACAATGGTTGAGCGGGCTAAGCTCGTGATTGCGCATTTGGAGCGCTCTCTTAGTTCATCGCCCCACCATCTTGGATAACGTCACCTCTATCCTGGTAATTCGCCGGGATAACATCGGCGACCTCGTTTGCACTACGCCGCTTTTCTCCGCCCTTCGAACAACCTATCGGAACGCATGGATCGGGGTCCTTGCAAACACCTATAACGCTCCGGTACTTGAAGGTAACGCCGACCTCAACGAGGTTTACGCATACAAGAAGTCGAAGCATGCGAAACATGGCGGTGGAGCGCTTCAATCGCTAACTTCTCGAATAACTCAACTCGTGGAGCTCCGAGCCAAGAAGCTTGACATTGTTGTGGTCGCTTCAGGCGCAGAAGATAAACGCGCGGCACGGGTCGCGAGGCTTTTGGCACCAAAGCACATCGTCTTATCTTCAACAGCCGCCGTTGGACAGCACGAGGTGGAACGGACGTTTACAGCCGCACGTAAGCTGGGAATCAAAGACGCAATTCCTCCCGTGCACGTAACTTCGCGTGCGGGCGCCAGAGAAAGAGTGGGAAAAGCATTCGAGACCGCGGGGCTGGGATCTTTTCGCCATATCATAGCGATGCACATCAGCGCGCGGCGACTGAGCCAGCGATGGCCAGCGGAGCACTTTGCCCAGTTGGCGATCGAGCTCTTTGCACGACACGGTGCCGCGACAGTCCTCTTCTGGTCTCCAGGCCCGGACAACCATCCGCAACACCCGGGAGATGACCGGAAAGCGAATGACGTAATTGATCGCGTTGCCGGAAAGGCGCCATTGATCCAATGGTCGACGGCCGATCTTGGAGACCTGATAGACGGCCTGGCAGGCTGCGATGTGGTGGTCTGTAGCGACGGCGGCGCAATGCACGTCGCAGCCGGGCTCGGGAAACCGATCGTCTGCCTATTTGGAGATTCTCCGATTGAGCGCTGGCGTCCGTGGGGTGTTCCGCATGTCCTGCTCAGGCCGGAAACAGGCAAAGTTGAAGATGTCCTGCTCGAGACGGTTCTAGGTGCCGTCGCGCCATTTTTTGAAGGTCATGGGTTAGCTGCGTAGCGGGAAACGTACCACGCTGCGGTTTCCGCAAGACCTTCTTCCAAAGTGCGGATCGGTGTCCATCCGAGTTCTTCCCGGATTGCCGTGTCATCCAATTCCAGCGATCGGGTAAGGCGCTTAATCGTCTCTGCCCTGCCGACTGCCAAGCCGATAGCCTCGAGCAGCCGAGGTGGAAACGGAAAAAGACGGGCCGGCTTGGACAGCGCGAGAGCCATCGCACGGACGAGCGATGGCGTCGATATCGGCGGGCCATCCGTCACGTGATAAGTACGATTCTGCAGAATGGGTGAATCCAGGCAAGCGAGGATCGCAGTCGCAAGATTGTGGACGCCGATCAGGCTGCGGCGATTCTGGATGCGGGAAAGGGGAAGTGGCAGCCGGTGCTCCACCGCAGACAAAAGCGCGAGAAAGTTTGCCTTCACTCCCGGCCCATAGACAAGCGGCGGCCGGATGATTGTGACCTGCATTTTTGAGTGCAATTCGGTCAACGCTTGCTCCGCACGGAGCTTCGAGGCCGCATACGCATCCGTTGGCTGCGCCGACGCAGATTCAGACAGCGCTTGCATGCCCGATTCATCCCCAAGCACTTTTGAAGTGCTTAGAAATACGAAACGCTGAACGCCGGCCGAAAGCGCGTCTCGGGCAAGCTTAGCTGTGCCATCGCTGTTTTCCAAGAAGTAGGGTGACGTATCCCCGCCGGCAGCGAGATGCACCCTGGCAGCCAAATGGACAATCGCATCCACTCCGTCGAGCAGGGGTCCCCAGTTGGCTGATGGAGTCAAGTCCGGACTTCGCACCGAGGCGACATGGTCCGGAGTAATGGGCTGGCGAGAAGCCGCTACGAATTCGTTTCCCTTCGGATTCGCCCCTAGCAAAGCGCTCGCGACAAATCCACTCGCGCCTGTTACGAGGACGCGCTTCATCTCATTCCCGGGATCCGCCCTCGGCGATGGACAGCTTGCGCGCGAAAACGCTTAATAAGAACCAGAGCACACTCATGGAAGGAATGAACAGGTGCAGGTAAACCTGTCTGTAAAATATTTCGTGGACGGCGGAGGGATCAAGCGGATTCCCTTGCAGACGCGAGCGCGTCAAGCTCGATGCCATTCGCCCGTCCCAGCTCAGCTTGTCAAATACGGTCAGCGAAGACCCCACCAGCGGAAGATAGTTCCTGAACAGCAATTGCTTGTCTTCTACGACTCGGCCGCTTTTAATATTCGCCATTGTCGCCTGCCCGGAATGCCGGCGAATGCGGCAGAGCGGTTGACGCTCGAACACAGCGGTGCCCTTTCCCAGCAGATGCAACCACATTTCCAGATCCAGGCATTGGCTGAATCTACCGTCGAAGCCGCGCCGCGCCGCTTCGCGCCTGAACAAGACTGCGCTTGGTTCGCCGATCACGTTCCCACGGGCGAAACAGCGACGCGCCAACTGCTCCCGATCAATTGGATTTCTCAGATCCGGCAGCCAGGCAGTGCTCACCTTTTCCAACGCGACGTCCGTGATTACCCGGCTGCATGCGGCAAATGCAGCGCCGGGATGGGCGTGCAACTCGTTCGCTAGCGCTTCGACACAATTTGCCTCTAAAGCGTCATCTGAGCAGAGCACCATCACAAATTCACCTTGGGACTGATCAATGCAGGCGCTGAAATTGGCGGCCATGCCTATATTGCGCGTATGACGGAAATACCGAACCCTCGGATCTCCCCCGGCGATTTCCGCAATCATTTGCGCGGTTGCGTCGGTCGAATCATTGTCGAGCACAAGGATCTCGAGGCGCGCGTAGGCTTGGCTCATCGCCGAACGCAACGCATCGCCGATGACCTTCGCATCATTGCGCGTGGGTATGCACACGCTTACGGAAGGCGTTTCAGGTGACTGAGTCATTCCGGCGGCCCGAAGAAGCCTTCGGGCGCTTGCATGCGCTCCTTCCCGTCTGGCCACCGACGCCAAGCCATGTACGCCAGCCGTTCTTGCAATGCGCTGCTTCCGTTTGCATACGCCCGGGTTTGATTGTCCTCCACGAGCAAGTTGTCCTGCGCAGCACACCAGAACGTGCCCGAGTTAGCCCAGTCGGACGATTCGTAGCCCTTTCCATCACGCCCGACAACCACCGTCCTCAGGCCCGCACTTGCCAACTGCCGCGTCATGCCCTGAAGGCCGCTCTCGAAGCGATACGCATCCCATTTTGAAATGGCACGCGGGTGATGTAATCTCTGGAAGATCTCCCGGCGTACGAGGAAGGCGTTCGTACGCAAATGTGGATTCGGATAAACCGGGAAGCGTCCTTTCGCACTGAGGAAGTATCGCGCATGCCTTTTCAACGTGAGCATCAGTCGTTTGGGCTGCATACGTAATGAAGCGCGCATTTCAACTAAATCACTAAGAATGCTTTGGTGCGAGGCCGTGGCCCCGACTGCTCCTACGCCTGACGCCTGTAACTGCCGGCACATGAACGCCAGCCATCCGGGTGTAGTGATCTTTGAAAATGAATTGAAAAAAGCGAAGTACTTGTAGGGACAGGCGTTTGCAATCTCACGATAGGCGCCAATGTCAAATCCTTGATCAACGACGAACTTGCGCTGGTGAACGATGCCTTGGAGCATCGGCTCGTATTTTGCTAATTGGTGAGAGCCCGAGAACCCTTTAAAAATAAGCAACAGGTCGTGCTTTTCACCGGCTGAGTGGCGGATATATGAAGCAATGAAGTCTTGCAATGCCTCAGGTTCGTTGGTTCGACGCACCAGATGCGCGACACAAAGATCGCCCATCCGTTTATCAGCCTGAAGTCACTGGAGCGGTCGACTGCAGATACTTCCCCTGCAGATAGCGCTCCAAGGCATCCCGCCACTGTGGAAGAACTATGCCCATGCTCTTCGCCCGCCGATTCGCCAATACCGAGAATAGAGGTCTGCGCATGGTTCCTGAAATTCCGCCCCGGTCGACTGGAATAACCTGCGTCTGCAGGCCGAGTATCTGCACGATTGCCAGCGTAAACTCGTACCAGCTGCACTGCCCCTCATTGACCAAGTGATAGATCCCAGGCTCCAGATTGGCTCGATCCACCATTTGGAGCACGGCCTTGCTCAGATCATCGGTCGAAGTAGGCGCGACAATTTGCTCCATTGCCATCTCGATAGTCTTGCCCGATCTGGCGTCATGCACCCGGCCGTCAACGAAATTGCCGCCTTTTGACCTCGCCCCGGAGGCTCCGTATAGGCCGCAGGTCCGCACGATAACCGCTCCTTTCGGATATGCCGCCTTGACTGCGTACTCACCAGCCAGGCGACTAATGCCATAAATCTGCAGCGGGCCTGGCAACGCGTCCTCCTCGTACGGAACGCGGCGATCGCCGCCAAAAACATAATCGCTGCTGAAAGTTATCAACCGGGCGCCGGCATCCCGGCAGGCCCCCGCAAGGTCACGCAT
>JANXRZ010000234.1 GCA_025352885.1 Pseudomonadota bacterium
CGACCCCGGGTCCCCCTGGCGCCCGGACCGGCCGCGAAGCTGGTTGTCGACCCGGCGGGATTCGTGCCGCTCGGTGCCGATGATGTGCAGGCCGCCTTCCTTGATGACCAGGTCGTGAAGCTGCTCCCACTCGCTTTTGAGTTTTTCGACCTGGCGCTTTTTCTCGACCGGGTCCATGCCTTCGGTGGCCTCGATCAGCTCGCATTGCTTCTCGACGTTCCCGCCGAGCACGATGTCGGTGCCGCGCCCCGCCATGTTGGTCGCGATCGTGACCATCTTCGGCCGCCCGGCCTGGGCGATGATCTGCGCCTCACGCTCGTGTTGCTTGGCATTGAGCACCTGGTGCGGAAGGTTGTTGTCCTTCTTCAGCATGCCCGAGAGCAGCTCGGAGCTCTCGATGGAGGTCGTGCCGACAAGGACCGGCTGGCCGCGGGTATGGCAGTCCTTGATGTCCTCGATGATGGCGGCGTACTTTTCCTTGCCGGTCCTGAAGACCTGGTCTAGCCGGTCGTCCCGGATCATCGGCCGGTGCGTGGGGACGACGACGGTCTCGAGGCCGTAGATCTCCTGGAACTCGTAGGCCTCGGTATCCGCGGTTCCGGTCATGCCCGAGAGCCTCGAGTACATCCGGAAATAATTCTGGAAGGTGATCGAGGCAAGCGTCTGGTTCTCGGACTGGATCTGGACGTTTTCCTTCGACTCGACCGCCTGGTGCAGGCCGTCGGACCAGCGCCGTCCCTGCATGAGCCGGCCGGTGAACTCGTCGACGATGATGACCTCGCCGTCCTGCACTACGTACTGCTGGTCGCGATGGAAGAGATGATGCGCGCGCAGCGCCGCATACAGGTGGTGCACGAGATTGATGAACGTGGTCTCGTAGAGGCTTGCCCCCTCGGGGAGCAACCCGACCCGGACGAGGATTTCCTCGGCGTGCGCGTGCCCCGCCTCCGAGAGCAGCACCTGGTGGTTCTTTTCGTCGACCCAGAAGTCGCCGGTGCCTTCCTCCTCGGCCTGCTTGGTGAGCAGGGGCGCCACCTCGTTCATGCGGTGGTAGAGCTCCGTGCGGTCCTCGGCCTGGCCGGAAATGATCAACGGGGTCCGGGCCTCGTCGATGAGGATCGAGTCCACTTCGTCGACGATGGCGAAGCTGAGGCTGCGCTGGTAGCGCTCCTCGACGTGCATCGCCATGTTGTCGCGAAGGTAGTCGAAGCCGAACTCGTTGTTCGTGCCGTAGGTGATATCGGCGGCATAGGCGGCGCGCTTTTTACCGGCCTCCATTTGCGCGAGGTTCACGCCAACCGTCAGGCCCAGGAAACCGTAGAGCTTGCCCATCCAGTCGGCGTCGCGCTGCGCCAGGTAGTCGTTGACGGTGACGATATGCACGCCCTTGCCCGCGATGGCGTTCAGGTAGGCCGGCAGGGTCGACATCAGCGTCTTGCCCTCGCCCGTGCGCATCTCGGCGATCTTGCCGGAATGCAGGACCATGCCGCCCATGAGCTGGACATCGAAGTGGCGCAGCTTGAGCGCGCGAACACCGGCTTCGCGCACGACCGCGAACGCTTCCGGCAACAGGTCGTCCAGCGTCTCGCCGGCCGCGAACCGCGTGCGGAACTCCTCGGTCTTGCCGTGGAGCGCCTCGTCGCCGAGCGCCGTCATGGACGGCTCGAGCGCGTTGATGCGGGCCACCGTTCGGCCGTAGGTTTTGAGCAACCGCTGGTTGCGGCTGCCGAATATCTTGGTGAGGACTTTGGTGATCATGCTGGCCGGGGTAGGCTGCGGAATGCGCCGCAGGAGAACGGCATAGGTGGCGCCGTTCCGAAAAAAGTCAAGATTTTAGCATGGGCGCGCTATGCGCCCGGCCCCACAGGACGGGGTCAGCGCCGGGCGAGCTGGGGCGGCGCCGGAGCGAAAAGGAATCGCGCCGGATTCTGGGGCACGCCCTTGAAGCGAACCTCGAAATGCAGGTGAGACCCCGTCGAGCGACCCGTAGAGCCGACTTCAGCAATCTTGCGGCCACGCTTGATGAGGTCGCCTTCCTTCACGAACACGCGCGAGGTATGCGCGTACCGTGTGACGAGGTCGTTGCCGTGATCCACGTCAATCATGTTGCCGTACTGGGGATGGAAGCCGGCGAACTGAACGACTCCCCCGGCCGCCGCGATGATCGGCGTACCGGTGTCGGCCAGGAAATCGATGCCTTCGTGCATGGCGTGCTGTCCGGAGAACGGGTCGATCCGCATGCCGTAGCTCGAAGCGTTGTACGTGCCGCTGACCGGGAGGATAGTGGGCAGCAATTTCTTTTTCACCGCCTGCTCGAACATCTGCGCCTCGAGTACCCCGAGTAGGTCGGTACGGTTTTCCATCTGGCGCGAGAGCGTCGCGAGCTTAACGTTGAATTCCTGCATGGAAAGGTTCTGCGGCGCGAAGCTCACGGACTGCGCACCGCCTAAGCCCGGCGCTTCGTTCAGGCGGAATTCCTGCGGCTTGATGCCGGCCACGGTCGACAACCGCTCGCCCAGGGCGTCCAGCCTCGTAAGCTGCGCCTGCATTTCGCCGAGTTTGACCGCCATCGCATTCAGGTTCTGCTGCACGAACTCGCGGGCTTTCTGGGTCTCGCCCTGCTGGGCGGCCGTCGCAATCTGCTGGAGGAAGGGAATGTTCGTATCACCCGCGAGGCGCATCGTCAGGGCGTAGAGCACGACAGTCAGTCCGGTGAGCCCGACAATCCCAACGAACCCTGTGGCCAACAGGTGCCGCATGGTCAAGGTGACCGTTCGCGGCCTGGACAGCTGGTCCGAGATTACAATGATCTGCAACTATCGCTCCTCACGGACCGCGGACCCATGCCCGCCCTGAAACTCAATCGGTTTTTGTCGGCTGACGGCGAATTCCAGCCCGTCATCGAAAAAGCGCGCGAAATCGAGGCGCTCACAAAACTGCTGCATGGTTTCCTGCCCCCGGAACTTGCCCCGCTTGCGCGGGTAGCGAATTACAAAGAGGGCACGCTGGTGATTCTTGCCGCCAATGGTCCGGCGGCGGCCAAGCTGAAGCTTCTGTCTGAAAGTTTGGCGGGGTACATCTCGAAACAGCGGTCGCAGGTTAATTCAGTTTCCGTGAGGGTGCAACCGGGCGGGCCTGAGGTGGCCGAGCCCCACCCCAAGCAAGCTCATTTGACGGATAACGCGCTGCAGGAACTGGCGTCGCTTTATATCCGGCTGTCCGACTCACCTTTTCGCAAGGCGTTGAAATCATTGTTGAACAGCCGCGGAATTACACCATGACGAGCAGGCGTTCGAAGAACATTAAGGCAAGGAACAAGAGGACGCCGGCAAGCGAAAACTGAAAGATTCGCCAGGCCACCCTCAGGTATTTCCGATCGCCGGTAAAGACCCAGAGAAGCACGGTCACCCCGATCGAGATGACTGCCAGGAGGGCCACGATGCGCAGGACGAGCACGGCGCGCCCTGGCTTCGGTCAGGCGGGCTGGCGAAGCAGCCCGAGTACCCCGGCCGGCGCCTCTTCGGCGCGCTCGAAACTCACCACCTCCCAAGCGTCCGGACGTGCGATCAATTCGCGCAGGAGTCGGTTGTTCAAGGCATGCCCCGACTTGTGGGCGCTGAAGGCGCCGAGCAGCGGACTGCCGATCAGGTAGAGGTCGCCGATTGCGTCGAGCACCTTGTGGCGGATGAATTCGTCGCCAAAGCGAAGTCCGTCCGAATTCAGGACGCGGTACTCATCGAGCACCACTGCGTTGTCGAGGCCTCCGCCCAGCGCCAAGCCATCCTCGCGAAGTTGTTCCACGTCCTGCATGAACCCGAAAGTGCGCGCCCTGGCGATTTCCTTCAAATAGGACGTCTTTGCGAAGTCGACCGTCACCGACTGGTTGCTGCGCTCGATCACCGGATGGTTGAACACGATCGAAAAAGACAGCTTGTAGCCCTCGTAAGGCTCTACCCGCGCCCACTTGTCGCCGTCGGACACTTCGACGCGTTTCTTGATGCGCATGAAGCGTTTCGCGGCGGGCTGTTCCTCAATCCCGGCGGACTGGATCAGGAAGGCGAACGGCGCGGCGCTGCCATCCATGATGGGCACTTCGGGCCCATCCAGGTCCACGAACACATTGTCGATCCCAAGCCCGGAGAGCGCGGACATAAGGTGTTCGACCGTGTACACCCGCCCTTCGCCTTTCACCAGGCAGGACGACAGGCGCGTTTCGCCAACCGCCTCCGCCCATGCGCGAATATCGACGACGGGGTCGAGGTCGATGCGCCGAAACACGATGCCGGTGTCGGGTTGGGCCGGACGCAGCACCATCCGGACCTTTTGCCCGGTGTGCAGTCCGACGCCCGTGGCGCGAATGAGGGTCTTGAGTGTTCTCTGGCGAAGCATGCAAAAACCTAGTTCAAGGGCCAGTGGCCCCGCGTGATTTTAAGTGCTTGTTTCTTCACTAAGTGTAGCACATTGTAACAGCAATGCTGCATTGCAATAACGCGGTTATGCTGACGATAATGGCCGGTTCCCCCCGGCAAGGGTGGGGAACCGGTCATACCGCGCGCCGTGGTTAGTCGGCCTGCTTACGCAAGAACGCCGGGATGTCGTACTTGTCGACCCCGCTTTGCGCCAATGCCTCCGCCTGACGGGCGCGGTTGTTGCGCATGACGGCCGGCATTTCCAGGTGGCCGT
The DNA here is from genome assembly GCA_025352885.1 of Pseudomonadota bacterium. Lineage (GTDB taxonomy): Bacteria > Pseudomonadota > Gammaproteobacteria > Burkholderiales > SG8-39 > SZAS-79. Next base: position 4,684 of record JANXRZ010000234.1, read on the forward strand.
AGTCCACGCCCGAGCCCGAGGCCATCATCGGCTGGTTGTCCGTGCCGGTTTTCTGGCTCATGACGAGCTGCGGCTTCTGCTGGCGCTGGGCGGACGCCGAACCCAGACCCGTGGCGACAACCGTCACGCGTAGGTTGTCTTCCATCGCCGAGTCATAGACCGCGCCGAAGATGATCGTCGCGTCGTCCGCAGCAAACGTGCGGACGGTGTTCATGACCGCCTTCACCTCGCCGTGCTTCAGGCTTTCGCGCGTGGCCGTGATGTTCACCAGCACCCCGCGGGCACCAGAGAGGGTGACGCCCTCCAGCAGCGGGCTGGCAATGGCTTGCTCCGCCGCGATTCTCGCGCGGTCCATCCCGGACATCTGGGCCGAGCCCATCATCGCCATTCCCTGTTCGGACATCACCGTGCGCACGTCCTGGAAGTCGACGTTCACGAGGCCTTCGCGATTGATGATTTCGGAAATCCCCGCGACCGCGTTGTTGAGGACATCGTCGGCCGCCTTGAAGGCTTCGTCCATGGTGACATCCTCGCCAAGCACTTCTTCGAGCTTGTCATTGAGGATGACGATCAGCGCATCGACGTGCTGGCCGAGCTCCTCGATGCCGGCCTCCGCAAGCCGCATGCGCTTGGTGCCCTCGAACGAAAACGGCTTGGTCACAACGGCAACGGTGAGGATGCCCATTTCGCGCGCGACTTCGGCCACTACCGGCGCAGCCCCGGTCCCGGTACCGCCACCCATTCCCGCGGTGATGAACACCATGTTCGCCCCCTCGAGCGACTCACGCAGTTGCGAACGCTCTTCCATTGCTACCGCACGCGCTTCCTCGGGCTTTGCTCCCGCACCCAGCCCGCTCGACCCGATCTGGATCTGGTTTCGCGCCTGGTTGCGCGCAAGCACCTGCGCATCGGTATTCACCGCGATGAATTCGACGCCCTCCACGCCTTTGCCGATCATGTGGTTGACGGCATTGCCTCCCGCCCCGCCTACACCCACCACCTTGATGACGGGTCCTGCGCCCTCGTTGTCTACGATCTCGAACATTGTTTTCTCCTTGCCGGTTGGACTGACTGCTTATCGAAAAAATCAGAAATTCCTCTGGAACCACTCGCGCATGCGCGCGAGCACCGCCTTGAACGATCCGCCCTGCCGCATGACCTGGCCCTGCTGCAATTGCGATGCGCCTTCGAACAGGAGGCCCATGGCAGTCGCATAGCGCGGGTTGCGCACGACATCGGCCAGGCCGCCTGAATAGACCGGGAGCCCGATGCGCACTGGCATGTGAAAAATCTCTTCGCCGAGTTCAACCATGCCCTGCATGGTTGCCGAGCCGCCGGTGAGGACCACGCCCGAGGACAACAGCTCCTCGAACCCGGATTCGCGAAGCACTTTCTGCACGAGGGAGAACAATTCCTCGACCCGAGGCTCGATGACTTCCGCGAGCGTCTGGCGCGACATCATGCGTGGCGCGCGCTCGCCGATTCCGGGCACTTCCACCATCTCGTTTGCATCCGCAAGCTGCCTGAGCGAAACGCCGTGCCGGATCTTGATCGTCTCCGCATCGGGCGTCGGCGTGCGCAGCGCCATCGCGATGTCGTTCGTAATCTGGTCGCCTGCAATCGGGATGACCGCCGTGTGCCGGATCGCGCCATGCGTGAAGATCGCGATGTCGGTGGTCCCCCCGCCGATGTCGACCAGGCATACGCCCAAGTCTTTTTCATCTTCCGACAGCACCGCGCGCGAAGAAGCCAGCGGCTGCAGGATCAGGTCGTTGACTTCGAGTCCGCAGCGCCGAACGCACTTCACGATGTTCTGCGCCGACGACACGGCGCCGGTGACGATATGCACCTTCACCTCGAGCCGAACGCCGGACATCCCGATCGGCTCGCGCACGTCCTCTTGGCCGTCGATGATGTATTCCTGGCGCAGCACGTGAAGGATCTGCTGGTCCGTGGGGATGTTGACCGCGCGGGCGGTTTCGATCACCCGCTCCACATCGAGCGCAGTCACTTCACGGTCCTTGATGGCAACCATGCCGGTCGAATTGAAGCTCTTGATATGGCTGCCGGCAATTCCCGTGAACACGGAGGTGATCTTGCAGTCGGCCATGAGTTCGGCCTCTTCGAGCGCGCGCTGCACGGCGTTGACCGTCGACTCGATGTTCACCACCACGCCTTTCTTCAGGCCCCTGGACTCGTGGCTGCCCATTCCGAGGACCTCGAGCCGTCCGTCGGGCATGACTTCGGCCACCAGGGCCACCACTTTCGAGGTGCCGATGTCCAGGCCGACGACGAGCTCTTTGGTTTCCTTTGCCATGTTTTCGGTCAGCCCTTTGCCTTTGCCGCCCCGGCACGCTCGAGATCGTGCACGCGCAGGGCAAAACCGTTGGGGTATCGCAAATCGACGTACTCATGGCGCAGGGCGATCCGGCCAAGCGTTTGCGGATAGGCGGCGACGAACCGGGTGAGCCGTGCTTCGGCCGCGTCATTCGGGAGGTCGCGGCCCAGCTCGATGTTGAGGCCGTTCGCGAGGCGCAACTGCCAGGCGAACCTGGGCGTAAGGATGATCCGGTCGAGGGAGCTGCCAAGGGGCCCAACCAGTTCGGCATAGCGCAGGTAACCGCGCGTTACCTCGCCTTCGGTGCGCGGCGGCCCGGCAAACGTCGGCAGCGGCGCATCCGTATGACCCGCGAAACGTTCGCCGAACGTGTTCACAAGGCCCGCGTCGCCCCAGTGGGCAAGCGCCTTGTGCTCTTCGAGCGTCACTTCGATCCGGTCCGGCCAGACGCGGCGTACATCGGCCCGGCGCACCCAGGCCAACTGCTCCAGTCCCGCGCGCACCGTTGCAAGATCGACAGCGAAGAAGTTGCCCGAGACCCGGCCGCGGGTTGCGGACTCGAGATCCCCGCGGGCCGTGCGGGCAAGGTCGCCTCGGACGGTCATCTCCCGCAGGGGAAAGAGCGTCGATTGAAGCAGCAACTGCGAAGCGACGAACATGAAAATCAAAAGCGCGATACCAGCCAGGCTGGTCGCCGCAATATTCAGCAGGCGCGGGTTATCCCACATGCGTGCCTTCGAGGATCTTTACGCACAACTGCTCGTAAGACAGTCCTACCGCTCGTGCGGCCATCGGAACGAGCGAGTGATCGGTCATCCCGGGCGACGTATTGATCTCCAGGAGATGAGGGTGGCCCGCCGAGTCCATCATCAGGTCGGCGCGACCCCATCCCTCGCACCCCAGCACATCGAAAGCCTTGAGGCATAACGCCTGGATGGCCTGCTCCTCAGCTTGCGGCAGGCCGCACGGCAGGATGTAGCGCGTATCGTCGCGCACGTATTTCGCTTCGTAATCGTAGAAATCCCGGGTCGTCTCGAGCTTGATCAGCGGCAGTGCATCGCGGCCGAGGATTCCCCCGGTCAGTTCGGTGCCTTCGATGAACCGCTCGGCTATGACCACCCGGTCGTAGTTGACCGCAAGCGCGAACGCCTCCTCGAGGTCCGCGGCCTCGCGCACCTTGCTCATGCCGATCGACGAGCCTTCGCTGGCGGGCTTGACCATTAGCGGCAGGCCGAGCCGTTTCGCGGCAGCGTTGAAGTCCGTTTTCGAGTCGAGCAATTCGAAAGGCGGCGTCGGGAGACCGGACGCCTGCCACAACTGCTTGGTTCGCAGCTTGTCCATGGCGAGTGCCGACGCAAGCACGCCGCTGCCCGTATACGGAAGTCCGAGGTATTCGAGCGCGCCCTGCACCGTGCCGTCCTCGCCGAACCGGCCGTGAAGCGCGATAAAGGCCCGGTCGAACCGCTCGTCGATCAGGGCCTCGAGTCCGCGTTCCGACGGATCGAAAGAATGCGCGTCGATCCCGGACGACCTGAGCGCCGCGAGCACCATCCCGCCGCTCTTGAGTGAAACGGCGCGCTCCGCGGATCGGCCGCCCATGAGCACCGCAACTTTGCCAAAGGCGCTCATGCGGCCTCCCCGACGATGCGCACTTCGGGGTGCAGGTCCACGCCAGTCTGTTGCCGGACGCGCTCGCGCACGGCTTCGATTAGCCCCTCGATGTCGGACGCGCGAGCCGCGCCTTTTGGATTCACGATGAAGTTGGCGTGCTTTTCAGACACGCGCGCACCGCCGAGTGAAAAACCCTTGAGTCCGCACGATTCGATGAGCCGCGCGGCATGGTCGCCCGGCGGGTTGCGGAAAACGCTGCCTGCGTTCGGCAAGGACAAGGGTTGCGAGGCGATACGCTTGGTCAAGAGTTCCTTGATGCGCATGCGGGACGCTTCCCCATCGCCTTTCGGGAGGCGAAACGTTGCGGAGAGGAACCACTCGTCGCGTGCAATCGCGCCAGTGCGCAATTCGCAGTGGCGGTAGCCGATCTCGAACTCCGCTTTCAAGCGAGCGTTGATCCGGCCACTTCGATCGATCGTTTCCACGCTCTCGACGATGTCCCAGGTTTCACCGCCGTAGCACCCGGCATTCATCGCGAGGGCGCCTCCGACGCATCCGGGAATGCCCGCGAGGAACTCGGCGCCCGACAGGTCGTGGGTCGCCGCAAAGCGCGCCACTTTGGGACTGGCGACACCCACTTCGCAGTACACCGCGCCAGCCTTCATCACCGGGCGCTTTGCGGCGGCATGGGTGAGGACCACAGTGCCCTTCAATCCCCCATCGCGGACCAGCGTGTTGCTTCCAAGCCCCATGAACATCACGGGTTCGGAGGCCCCAAGCTGGCGGAGGAATACCGCAAGGTCGTCGGCGTCCGCCGGTATATAGACGCGCGCAGCTTTCCCACCCGCCCGCCAACTGACGTGGCGCGCCATGGGTTCGTCGGCCCTGAGCTCACCGCGCAATCCGGTCATGTGGCTTGTCTCGGACATATCCACGCTCACGCGTCTCCCGCGGCAAGCTGCGAAGCGACGTTGCCAATGGAGCCAGCCCCCATCGTGATGACCACATCGCCGTTTTTAACCATCCGGCGGATCGCCTCTGGCATGCCGGCGACGTCCTCGACGAAGACAGGCTCGACCTTGCCCGCCACGCGCACAGCCCGCACAAGCGTGCGTCCGTCGGCTGCCACGATGGCCGGCTCACCCGCGGGATAGACCTCCGCGAGGACCACTGCGTCGACTGTGGAAAGCACCTTCACGAAGTCTTCGAACAGGTCGCGCGTGCGCGTGTAGCGATGCGGCTGGAAAGCAAGGACCAGGCGGCGGCCGGGAAATGCGCCGCGGGCCGCTTCGATCGTCGCCGCCATTTCGGCCGGGTGGTGGCCGTAGTCGTCGATGAGCGCAAACGTGCCGCCATCCTGCGAAGGCACGTCGCCGTAGCGCTGGAAACGCCTCCCCACACCCCGAAAATCGGCCAGCGCCTTGCTGATCGCTGCGTCGCTCACCCCAAGTTCCGTGGCGACAGCGATCGCGGCAAGCGCGTTCTGCACGTTGTGAAGGCCCGGCAGGTTGAGCGTTATGGCCAGGGCCGCGCCTTTCTCGCGCCCTACCTTGAAACGCATGGCGCCTTGCGCGTGCTCGATGTCTGTCGCACGGACCATCGCATCGGCGCCGAATCCGTAGGACACGACCGGCTTCGAAACGAATGGCAGGATTTCCCGGACGTTGCGATCGTCCGTGCAGAGGATCGCGCTGCCGTAGAAGGGCAGGTTCTGGAGGAATTGGATGAATGCCTGCTTGAGTCGCGCGAAGTCGTGCTGGTAGGTATCCATGTGATCGGCGTCGATGTTCGTCACAACGGCGATTACGGGCTGGAGGTGCAGGAACGAGGCATCCGACTCGTCGGCCTCGACGACGATGAAATCGCCGGCACCGAGGCGCGCGTTCGACGCCGCACTCGTCAGACGGCCGCCGATCACGAAAGTGGGGTCGAGCCCTCCCTCTGCGAGGACGCTTGCGATGAGGCTCGTTGTCGTTGTCTTGCCGTGTGTGCCTGCGATTGCGATTCCTTGGCGTAACCGCATCAGTTCAGCCAGCATCAGCGCTCGAGGCACCACCGGCACGCGTCTTGCGCGAGCGGCCAGCACCTCCGGGTTGTCGCCCTTGACGGCGGTCGAAACGACAACCGCATCGGCCTCGGCCACATTTTCGGCGGCATGCGAAAACTTCACCTGCACACCCAGGTCCTGCAGCCGGCGCGTTGCCGCATTCGGGGCGAGATCCGATCCGCTGACTTTGTAGCCGAGATTTAGAAGCACTTCGGCGATCCCGCTCATGCCGGACCCCCCGATGCCCACAAAGTGGATGCGGCGCACTTTATGTTTCATGCGCGCCCTCCACCGGCCAGCGCGATGCAGGATTCCGCGACAAGGCGGGTCGCTTCGGGTTTCCCAAGCGCCCGCGCTTTCTCAGCCATCGCCAACAGCTTCGGACGATCGAGCGTCTGCACGAGCGAAGCCAATTGGGCCGGATCCATGTCCGCCTGGCGGATCAGCATGGCCGCGCCACTGTCTGCCAGGAATCGGGCATTTGCGGTCTGGTGATCATCGACTGCATAGGGGAAAGGAACCAGCACACTCGCGAGACCCGCGGCGGAAAGCTCCGAGATTGTCAAAGCGCCTGCGCGGCAGATGACAAGGTCGGCCTCGGCATACCGGGCTGCCATGTCGGCAATGAAAGCGACCAGTTCGCCTTTGACGCCTGCAGCCGCATAGGCGTCCCGCAAACTCGCGAGGTTCTTTTCGCCGGATTGGTGGACCACGTGCGGGCGGTCTGCCTCGGGGATCAAGGCAAGTGCCTGGGGCACGGTCTCGTTCAGGGCCTGCGCACCAAGGCTCCCGCCCACGACGAGCAGCTTGAGCGGGCCAGTTCTTCCTGCGTACCTTTCAGCCGGTGCAGGGACCGCCCCGATCTCGGCGCGCACGGGGTTGCCGGTCCATTGGGCTCCCTTGAGCGACCCGGGGAAGGCGGCCATCGACTTGTCGGCCACGTTGGCCAGCACCTTGTTCGTCAGGCCGGCAATCGCGTTCTGCTCATGAACCGCGAGCGGACGGTTCAGCAACGAAGCCATCATGCCGCCCGGAAAGGCTACGTAGCCGCCCATGCCGAGGACCACGTCGGGCCGCACTGAAAACATCGCCCGTGCACTTTGCCAGAAGGCAACCAGCAGGCTCGCCGGCAATAAAACCTTCGCCAGGAAACCCTTGCCCCTGAGCGCGTTGGCCCGGATCCAGGCCATTTCGTAACCATGGGTCGGCACGAGGCGCGCTTCCATGCCCGAGCGGGACCCCATCCACACCACTCTCCAGCCGAGTGCGCGCATGAAGTCGGCAACCGCAAGGCCGGGAAAGACATGGCCGCCCGTGCCCCCGGCCATGATCATGATCGTCTTGCCAAGATTCCTCGAAGGAAGGCCTGCGGTCATGCGGCCCCTCCCTTGGCGAGCTGGCGGCTTTCCCAATCGATTCGAAGGAGGATCGCGAGCGCGACGCTGTTCACAAGCAGGCCCGATCCGCCGAAGCTCATGAGCGGCAGGGTGAGGCCCTTCGTTGGCAGCAGTCCCGTATTCACGCCCATGTTGATGAGCGTCTGGAAGCCGATCCAGATCCCGATCCCCTGCGCGGTCAATGCCGCGAAATGGCGGTCCTGCAGGCCGGCCTGCCGTCCGATGGCAAACGCGCGACATACGAGCCAGACGAACAGGCCGATCACGATCGCGACGCCCACCAGGCCGAGTTCCTCGGCGATGACGGCGAGCAGGAAGTCGGTGTGCGCTTCGGGCAGGTAATGAAGCTTTTCGATGCTGGCTCCCAGGCCGACACCCACCCACTCTCCGCGGCCAAACGCGATCAGCGCGTGGGAGAGCTGGTAGCCCTTCCCATAGGCATCCGACCACGGGTCCATGAAGCCGAAGATGCGCTGCATGCGGTAGGGCGAAGACAGCACGAGGGCTGCGAAGCCGACCGCAAGCATGCCCACCAGCGCAATGAAGTGCCGCCCGTTCATCCCGCCGAGGAACAGGATCCCGAACGTAGTGACGGCCACCACCACGAGCGCCCCGAAGTCGGGCTCGCGCAGCAGCAGCCATGACACGCCGAGCATCACGCCAAGCATCGGCAGGAGACCCTTCTTGAAGCTTTTCATCACGGCGTGCTTGCGCACCGTGTAGTCGGCTGCATACAGTACGACGGCGAGCTTCATCAATTCCGAAGGCTGCAGGTTGAAGATGATCAGGTTCAGCCAGCGGCGCGCGCCATTCACCTCGCGACCAAGGCCCGGAACGAGGACCATGACGAGGAGCACGAGCCCGCCCAGGAAAAACCACGGCGCTCCTTTTTGCCAGAAGCTCAGCGGCACCAAGAACGTGAACGTCGCCGCGAGTCCGGCCGCGCAGAGGAACACGGCCTGCCGGGCCAGGAAATAAGCGGAGTTGCCGCCGGTATAGCGGCTCGACTCCGCCGTCGCTATCGACGCGGAATAGACCATGACCAGTCCTGCCGCGAGCAAGAGGAGCGCCGCCCAGGCCAGGGAGCGGTCGTACTCGGCCGCATTCGCACGCTGTGCGAAAACGTAGCTAGCCATGCGCGTCCCCAAGGGCACGGACGGCCGAGGCGAAGACCTCGCCGCGATGCTTGTAGTCGCGGAACATGTCGAAGCTTGCGCAGGCTGGCGAGAGGAGGACTGCCTCCCCCTCCCTCGCGTGTTGCGATGCGACGACCACCGCTTCTTCGAGGCTGCGGCATCGGATCGCCGTCACGCCTTTCTCCAGCGCGGCTTCGATGCGCCCGGCGTCCTCACCGATGAGAATCACCAGCCGGGCATGGTCGGCCACAGGCTTTGCAAGCGGCGCAAAGTCCTGGCCTTTGCCCACACCGCCGGCAATGAGGATCACCGGGTGCGAGAGAGTGCTTCGAGAGCCCGCCGTAGCAATGCCCTTGAGCGCCGCCATGGTGGCGCCGACATTCGTGCCCTTCGAATCGTCGTAATAGTCGACGCCGCGAAGGCTCGCAACCTTCTCCAGGCGATGGGCGAGTCCCCGGAATGTCGTCAACGCCCTGAGAAGGGGGGCGCTCGGAAGCCCGATCGCGCGGGCCAAAGCGAACGCGGCCATTGCATTGGAAGTGTTGTGCGCGCCCTGGATCGGCAGTGCGTCGACGGCCAGCAAGGCCGTGCTGCCTTGCGCGATCCATTGCGCGCCCTCCTTCTCGATGCAGCCAAGGTCGATGCCCGTCGGGGGGACGCCTAAGCCGAATGTAATGCGGACACCTTGGTCCGCAGACATTGCAATAGAACGCGGATCGTCTCGGTTCAGGACGCGCACGCGGCTTCCACGAAAGACCCGGGCCTTGGCCGACCCATACTCGGCAAGGGACGCGTAGCGATCGAGATGGTCTTCGCTCAGGTTCAGCATCGTCGCAGCGTCGGGCGCAAGCGACCAGGTCGCCTCGAGTTGGTAGCTCGAAAGTTCGAGCACCCACGCATCGGGAAGCTTCCCGGCGTCGAGCCGTGCGGCAAGCGCATCCAGCACAGGGGGCGCGATATTCCCCGCCACCTCCGTATCCAGTCCCGCTCCACGCAAGAGATGTCCGGCGAGCGCGGTCACGGTGGTCTTTCCGTTGGTCCCGGTAATTGCAAGGACTTTCGCCCGACGCAATTCCTGCAAGGCCCAGGCAAACAACTCGACGTCGCCGCAGACGGGCAAGCCATTCGCGGCCGCGTGGGCCACCACAGGCTGGTCCAATGGCAGGCCCGGGCTCACGCAAAGCAGGTCGATCCCTTCGAGCAGGCGGAGCGACAGCTCGCCGCAATGGGTTTCGGCTGCCGGGACTTTCGTCTTGAGCAAGTCGAGGCGAGGCGGCTTCATGCGCGTGTCGGCAACCCGCACCGTCGCGCCTTGCCGAGCGACCCATCGCGCAATCGAAAGTCCCGTGTCGCCAAGACCCAGCACGAGCACGCGCTTGCCCGCGAGTTCCGTGCGCCTGGGGCGCGGCAGGCCCCTGGCGGCGCGCGGTGCATTTTCCAGTATCGCCTGGCCCATGCTCAGCGCAGCTTCAGGGTGGACAGGCCGAACAGCACGAGCATCATCGTGATGATCCAGAACCGCACGACGACTTGCGATTCCTTCCAGCCTTCGAGCTCGTAGTGATGGTGCAAGGGCGCCATGCGGAAAATACGCTTGCCGCCGGAGATCTTGAAATAGATCACCTGGATCATGACCGACAGGGTTTCGGCGACGAATACGCCGCCCATGATGAACAGGACGATCTCCTGCCTGACGATGACCGCGATCGTCCCGAGCGCTGCGCCGAGCGCGAGCGCACCCACATCGCCCATGAAGACTTCGGCCGGATAGGTGTTGAACCACAAGAAGCCCAGGCCCGCACCAGCCATGGCGCCGCAGATGACGATCAGTTCACCGGCGCCGGGGATGTATGGCAAGCCGAGGTATTTCGAGAAGACCGAGTGACCCGCGACATACGCGAAGATCCCAAGGCCGCTGCCGACCATGACGGTCGGCATGATCGCGAGCCCGTCGAGACCGTCGGTCAGGTTCACCGCGTTCGAAGTCCCGACGATCACGAAGAACGTGAGGAAGATGAATCCGAACGTTCCGAGCGGATAGGCAACATGCTTGAAGAACGGCACGATCAGCTCGTTCAGGGCCGGCATGGTGCTGGCGTTCAATCCGAGATAGCACGCCGCCGCCAGGCCGAAGACCGACTGCCACATGAGCTTTGCCCTGGCAGAGAGGCCCTTCGGATTGCGGTAGACGACCTTGCGGTAATCGTCGACCCACCCGATCCCGCCAAAGGCAATCGTCACGAGCAGCACCACCCAGAGAAACCGGTTGCTGAGGTCGCCCCACAAAAGCGTGGTGAAACAAATCGAGAGGAGGATGAGCGCGCCGCCCATCGTGGGCGTTCCTGCCTTGGTCAGGTGGGACTTGGGCCCGTCGTCGCGGACCGATTGCCCGATCTTGTACGCGGTGAGCTTGCGAATGACGAGGGGGCCGAGGATGAGGGAAATCGCCAGCGCCGTCAGGCACGACAGGACCGCGCGCAACGTGATGTAGTTGAACACGTTGAACAGGCGCACGTCCTTGGCCAGCCACTGGGCGAGTTCGAGCAGCACTAGTGCGCCTCCACGGCTGCGCCGCCACTGCGCGCGCCCGTAAGGGAAGCGACGACGCGCTCCATGCGCATGAAGCGAGAGCCCTTCACCAACACCGTCGTCGCCGGGTCGCGCATTCGCTCGAGCGCCTGCTCGAGGTCCTCGATCGTTGCGAAATGACGCGCGCCCTCTCCGTAGGCCGCAACCGTGTGCGCCGTCGACTCCCCGAGCGCCAGCACGTTCGACACGCCGCGCTCCCGCGCATAGCGTCCGATTTCGCTATGGAAGTCGGGCCCGTCATCGCCGACCTCACCCATGTCGCCGAGCACAAGAATGGTTCGCCCGGAGGTGCCGCACAGGACATCGATTGCCGCACGCACCGAATCCGGGTTCGCGTTGTAGCTGTCATCGATGACGGTCATGCCATCCGACGCCTTCTTCACCTGGAGACGTCCCGTGTACGGCCGGAAAGCCGTCAAGCCTCGCCCGACCGCCTCGGCCGTGATGCCCGCTGCATGCGCGCAGGCGGCCGCGGCCAATGCGTTCATGACGTTGTGCAGGCCGGGAATCGCGAGCGTCGCCGTTGCCTCCTGGCCGTCGAACCTCACCCGGATCGACGAGGACAGCGCTGCGAGCTCATAGCGCCCTGTGACCGAGGCTCCGCGATCGAGCGCGAAATCAACGATGCGACGTCCGCCGGCAGCCTTCCTGAAAGTCTCCGCGTGGGCGTCGTCCGCGTTGATGACTGCGATGCCGTCTTCAGGCAAGGCGGAATACACGGCCGCGTTCTCTTCGGCGACTTCATCGACCGACCCCATGAATTCGAGGTGCTCGCGCTGCGCATTCGTAACAACGGCTACGGTAGGGCGCGTGAGTTCGGCGAGGTAGGCAATCTCGCCTTTGTGATTCATGCCAAGCTCGATCGCGCACCAGCGGTGAGCGTCGCGCATGCGGAGCAACGTGAGGGGCAGGCCTATGTCGTTGTTGAGGTTGCCGGCGGTCGCCAGCACGCTGTCAGGGCCGGCTGCCGCGCGAAGGATGCTCGCGAGCATTTCCTTCGTTGTGGTCTTGCCGTTCGAGCCGGCCACCGCAATCAGCACCGGGTTGAATCGGGCGCGCCACTGCTGGGCGAGCCGGCCAAGCGCGAGCCGCGTATCGTCTACTACGATGAGCGGGACAGGCACTTCGCCTGAAGCCTGGTCGAATCGCGTGTCCACCATCGCAGCGGCAGCGCCTGAACGCGCGACCTTGGCCAAAAATGCGTGGCCATCGAAGATTTCGCCGCGCAGTGCGACGAACAACTCGCCTTTGGAAATCGTGCGGCTGTCCGTTGAGACGCCGCTGAATTCCGCGTCCGGGCCCTTGGTCGAACCGCCGAGCACGCGAGCCGCTTCGGCAACATTCATCATGCGCGGCCCCATGCGGCGAGCGACTGCCGCGCAACCAGGGCATCAGAGAATGGCAACCGCCTGCCGGCGATTTCCTGGTAGTCCTCGTGTCCTTTGCCCGCTATGAGCACGACATCGCCGGCGGTCGCGCCTCCAATGGCCCTGGCGATGGCTTTCGCGCGATCGGGCTCGACCTCATGCTCGCCGCCGACCCCGGCGCGAATCGCCTCGATGATTGCAAGCGGATCTTCGCTACGCGGATTGTCCGAGGTAAGGACGATTCGATCCGACAAGCGCGACGCGATCTCGCCCATGCGTGGGCGCTTCAGCGCATCGCGGTCGCCGCCCGCGCCAAAAACCGCGATGACCCGCCCGCCTCCGGCCTCGGCGACCGGCCGCAGCGCATGAAGCACTTTTTCCAGGGCATCCGGCGTATGCGCGTAATCGACTACCGCCAAGGGCCGCCCCGCGCCACCCAGCCGCTGCATGCGACCGGCGACGTCAGGCAACTTCTCGATCGACGCAAGCGCATCTCCAATGCCTACGCCGTTCGCGAGAAGGCATCCGAGCACGCCCAGGATATTGGACACGTTGAACCGCCCGATTTGTCTGACGGCGATATCGTGCTCGCCCCACGTGGAGGAAATCGCAACACGCGTGGCGTCCGCCCCTACTTCAATGCGACTGGCTGCAATGAAGCACTCCGCGCTTCCGGGGACGATCCCTTTTGCCGACAGGCTGTAGCCGGTGGTGGGCAGCCTGCGCTCGGCGAGCCTGCGCGCGATCTTCACGCCGACTACGTCATCGAGGTTTACGACTGCATGAGCAAGGGACTCGCACTCGAACAATTGCGCCTTGGCGGCCGCGTAAGCTTCCATCGAGCCGTGGTAATCGAGGTGATCGTGCGTGAGGTTGGTGAACAGGGCGCAATCGAACTGGACGCCATTCACGCGTCCCTGCACCAGGCCATGGGAGGAGACTTCCATTGCGGCAGCCTTGGCGCCGTCGTCCCTGAATTGAGCAAGCAGGCGGTGAAGCTCGAGCGCGTCCGGCGTCGTATTTCCAAGGTGCACCGAGTTCGTGCCGAAAGAGGCGCCCAAGGTGCCGATCACCCCGGTGGGCTGTCCTTGCATTGCGAGGGCAGCGGCGATCCATTGCGCGCACGAAGTCTTGCCGTTGGTGCCGGTCACGCCGCACATCCAGAGCGCTTCCGACGGGCGACCGTAAAACTCGTGCGCGAGCCGTCCGGCCTCGGCTTTCAATCCGCGGATGCCGATGTTCGGCACGCTCCAGTCGGGATCCCACTTGAATCCTTCGGTGTCCCAGACGACCGCCGCAGCCCCACGCTCAAGCGCAGAAGAGATGTGCCGACGGCCGTCGGCTTTCTCGCCCGGATAAGCGAAGAAGGCCACGCCGGGGGCAACCCGCCGGCTGTCGGAGACGATCTGCTCGATCATCGCTCCCTGCTCAGCCAGTGCGCCGAATACGTCCACTCGCCCGCTCCATCGCCGTTGTCGCCGAGACCCGCCCAGCCCCCGAACAAAACGCCACGCGTCGACCACACCGCCTCGACGATGGCAAAGGCCAGGCGCATCAGGTGCCTTCCTTGAGTTCATCGCCTTCGCCGGGCAGGTCGACCGGCCGCATCGGCGCATCCGGCGGCACGCCGAGACGGCGAAGCGCGCCTTGCACGACTTGCGCGAAGGCCGGGGCCGCCACGGCCCCGCCGTAATACTGGCCGTTCGAAGGCTCATCGATCATCACCGCCACGACCACACGGGGATCGGACACCGGCGCGAAACCGACGAATGACGAGATGTACTTATGCGCCGCATACGCGCCGTTCTCCTGCTTGTGCGCGGTGCCGGTTTTCCCGGCGACGCGGTATCCCATGACCCTGGCGCGCGGTGCGGTTCCCCCGGGCTGCACCGCCATTTCGAGCATTTCACGCACTGAACGCGCGGTTTCGGCGGAGATCACCCTCCGGCCCGCAACCGGCATATCCGCTTTGACGAGCGTGAGCGGCATCAGTTCGCCGTCACGCGCAAAGATGCTGTAGGCACGCGCAAGCTGGATGAGCGAGACGGAGATGCCATGCCCGTACGACATCGTGGCCTGCTCGATCGGGCGCCACGTTTTCCAGTCGCGCACCTTGCCGTGCGCCTCGCCCGGGAATCCGAGCGCAGGCAGCGAGCCGAATCCGACTCGCTTGAACATGTCCCACATGTCTTCGCGCGGCATTCCGAGCGCTATCTTGGCCGCCCCGACGTTCGAGGAGCGCTGGATGACCTGGGCGACGCTGAGCGCGCCGGAAGCATGCGCATCGCTGATGGTGTAGTTCGCGATCGTCAGCTTGCCCGGCGCCGTCTGGATCATCGTGTCGGGCCGCACCCGACCCTCGTCGATCGAGAGAGCGATGGTGAAAGGCTTGAGGGTGGAGCCCGGCTCGAAGGTGTCCGTCATCACGCGGTTGCGCAGCTGCGCGCCGGTCAGCTTGCCGCGGTTGTTCGGGTTGTAAGACGGCATGTTGGCGAGCGCGAGGATTTCGCCCGAGCGCACGTCGAGCACGACGATTGCGCCGGCCTTCGCCTTGTGCGCTTCGACGGCTGCCTTGAGCGCGCCGTAAGCGATGTTCTGGATTTTTCCGTCGATCGAAAGCGTGAGGTCCTTGCCGTCCTGCGCGGCACGGATCGACTCGATGTCTTCCACGATCCGGCCCAGGCGGTCCTTGATCACGCGCCGGCTGCCGGCCTTGCCACCGAGGGATGCCTGGAAAGCGAGCTCGATGCCTTCCTGGCCTTCGTCACTCACCCCGGTGAATCCGATCACGTGCGCCATCCCGTCGCCACCCGGGTAATAGCGGCGGTATTCCCGCTGCGAGAAGATGCCGCGAAGCCCCATCTCGACCACCTTTTCGGCTTGCTCGGGGGAGATCTGGCGCTTGAGGTAGATGAAGTCCCGCGAGGTGTCGGAGACCTTTTTCTGGAGTTCGTGCGGATCCAGGTCGAGGACTTGGGCGAGTTTTCCGAGTTCGGC
>JANXRZ010000239.1 GCA_025352885.1 Pseudomonadota bacterium
GCCGAAGCACGCGCCCATGTCGAGCGTTGGCTCGGCAGCCGGCAGGAATTCACCCGGGTGTGAATGCGATAATCCTTGCATGACCCGCACGCAGATCTTCGCGCGGCTCGATGCATACGAGCGGCTGATCCGGCTGGACAAGCCGATCGGCACGCTGCTGCTGCTTTGGCCGACGTTGTGGGCGATCTGGATTGCTTCCGAAGGTCGCCCGAGTCTGCACATCGTCCTTGTGTTTTCGATAGGCACGCTGCTCATGCGCTCGGCCGGATGCGCGATCAACGATTTTGCCGATCGCAACTTCGACGGGCATGTCGAGCGCACGAGGCGGCGACCCATCCCGTCCGGCGAAATCCAGCCCTGGGAAGCGGTTGCCGTGGCCGCCGCCCTGTCGCTGGTCGCATTCGGCCTTGTGCTGACCTTGCCGCCGCTTTCGATTTCGCTTTCCCTGGTGGCGTTGTTTCTTGCCGCAAGCTATCCGTTCACCAAGCGCTTTTTCTGGTTCCCCCAGGCGTACCTGGGCGTTGCTTTCGGGTTCGGCATCCCCATGGCCTTCGGCGCGATTCTCGGATCGCTGCCGCCGGTGTGCTGGTGGTTGTTGCTTGCCAACATCCTCTGGGCGATGGCTTACGACACGGAGTACGCAATGGTGGATCGCGAGGATGATTTGCGCATAGGTATCCGCACCTCGGCCATTTCGCTTGGGCGCTTCGATGTGGCCGGCGTAATGTTTTTCTACGTTGCGATGCTGGTCCTGCTGGCCTGGGTGGGTGCAATGGCTGGCTTGGGTGCTGCCTTCGACGCCGGGCTCGCCGGAGCCGCCGCGATGATGGGCTATCATTGGTTCTTGATTCGCGGCCGCTCGCGCGATCGGTGTTTCAAGGCTTTCATGCACAACAACTGGGTCGGCGCCGCAATCTTCGCAGGCATAGTGCTGTCCTATCCTGTGCAGGTGCCTTGGTGAGCGAAGAGCCGCTCGCAAGCGTCGAATTCCGTCGGGGCGTGCTTGCCGGATCGCACCTCTCGCTCTACCGAACCGTGCTCGTGCATCGCAGTGCCGCTGGGTTCGAAACAATCGCGCTGAACCGCATTTCCACGCTCGGGGTTGCCTTCGAGCGTGATTCCGGGCGCATCAACCAAGGCAGTGTGCTCTTCGCCGTCGCAGCCTTGTTGCTGATGCTGTATTGGCCACTGCACACCCTGGCGAGTCCTGCGCTCTCCGAAGCCTCTGTCCAGGCTCAGGCCGGCGGATTCATGCACATGGCGGCGCGAGGGTTCGATCTTTCCGTAACATTGCTGCCTTATGTAGCCGGGGGATTTGGAGTCCTGGCAATCGCCAGCCTGGCTCTCGGCTGGGTGGGTGAAACGGTCTTCCGGGTGGGCATTGCGCCGGTCGAAAGGATTTACGCGTCGCGCGGGCGAGACCCGTTGCTTACCGAATTCGCCGAGCACGTCGCAGCGCACATCGCAAAGCGTGCCTGAGATGCAAAACGCGGCCCTGAAATATTTGGACTTGCGTGATTTTGTCGCGCAGCTCGAATCAATGGGAGAACTGAAGCGCGTCCGCGCAGAAATTTCCCCCAAGTACGAAATGACCGAAGTCTGCGATCGGGTTTTGCGCGCAGGCGGCCCGGCCATCCTGTTCGAGCATCCGGCTGGCCACACCATTCCCGTGCTTGGAAATCTTTTCGGGAGCGTGCGTCGCGTCGCCCTGGCAATGGGCGCGCAAGACGCGCAGTCCTTGCGCGCCATCGGGCGGTTGCTGGCCGTGCTCAAGGAGCCCGATCCGCCCAAGGGTGTAAAGGACCTGTGGGAGAAGCTGCCCGAATTGCGCCAGCTCGCCTCGAAAGTGCTCGACATGGCCCCCAAGGTCCTCACGTCGGGCCCGTGCCAGGAAGTCGTCCTCGAGGCGAACGATGTCGACCTGGCGAAGCTGCCCATCCAGACGTGCTGGCCGGGCGACGCGGGCCCGCTCGTGACGTGGGGCCTGACGGTGACACAAGGTCCGCAAGGACTGCCATCGTCCAGGTCAAGGCAGAACCTCGGCATTTATCGGCAGCAGGTCATTGGACGCAATCGCCTCATCATGCGGTGGCTGGCGCACCGGGGAGGGGCGCTGGATTTCCGCGAGTTCCAGTCCGCTAATCCCGGCAAGCCTTTCCCGGTCGCAGTGGCGCTGGGTGCGGATCCCGCAACTTTGCTCGCGGCGGTAACGCCTGTGCCCGATTCGCTTGGCGAATACCAGTTTGCCGGCCTCTTGCGCGGCGGTCGCACTCAGTTGGTGAAATGCATCGGCAACGACCTCCACGTGCCGGCTTCGGCGGAAATCGTACTCGAGGGTGCGATCCATCCTGCGGACATGGCGCGTGAAGGGCCGTTCGGGGATCACACCGGTTACTACAACGAGATCGAATCGTTTCCGGTTTTCACGGTCGAACGCATGACCATGCGGCGCTCTCCCCTCTATCACAGCACCTATACGGGCCGTCCACCGGATGAGCCGGCGATGCTCGGCATGGCGCTGAACGAAGTCTTCGTGCCCCTGCTGGTCAAGCAGTTTCCGGAGATCGTCGATTTTTACCTGCCACCCGAGGGGTGCTCCTATCGAATGGCGATTGTCAGCATGAAGAAGCAGTACCCGGGCCATGCAAAACGCGTGATGTTCGGCGTATGGAGCTTCCTTCGCCAGTTCATGTACACGAAGTTCATCATCGTTACGGATGATGACGTCAACGTCCGGGACTGGAAGGAGGTGATCTGGGCGCTCACCACGCGAGTCGATCCGGGTCGCGATACCTTGATTGCGGAGAATACCCCGATCGATTACCTGGACTTCGCCAGCCCCGTGGCTGGCCTGGGGTCCAAGATGGGCATTGACGCGACCAACAAGTGGCCGGGTGAGACAAGCAGGCAGTGGGGCACGCCCATCGCAATGGACGCCGGCGTCAAGAAGCGGATCGATGACCTGTGGGAGGAACTCGGCCTGTGAGCGACAGTTCAATCGAAGCGCGTCCACTGGAAGGGTTGAAAGCCTGGACGCATGTCATCTATGGGCTGCATGCGTTTTCGGTGATTGCGGGGATCATCACCCCCGCATTCATCGTGACGGCTTTCCTGCTCGGCTGGCCGTCGATCGTCGCTGTGATCCTCAACTATGTTAAGCGTTCCGAGGCTCGAGGCACTTTCCTCGAATCGCATTTCCGATGGCAGATCCGCACATTCTGGTTCGCCGCCCTCTGGTGCATCGCCGGACTTGTGTTCTGGGTCACGCTGATCGGCATCCCGATCGCGTTCGTGCTCTGGATCGGGACGGGAATCTGGGTGGCCTACCGCGTGATTCGCGGTTGGTTCGCGCTCTCGGACAACAAGCCGCTGCCGGACTGATCTACCGGGTGTAGACCCAGTTGAGCAGCGCGTCCTGCGCGAGTTGAGAGCGCTGCGCGTTCGGGTGGTTCACGATCATCGTCACTGCATAGCGACGGCCGTTGCGGTCGAGCACATACCCGGCAATCGCACGGACATCCGCGAGCGAACCGGTCTTGATGTGGGCCTGGCCTGCGATCGCCCCGGTCATGAGCCGGCGCCGCATGGTGCCGTCTACTGCGACCAGCGGCAGCGAGGCCGCCAGTTCCGGCATCGACGGGCTGCGGAACGCGGAGACGAGCATCGTCGTGAGGCTTTGCGCACTGATCCGGTCCAGGCGCGACAGTCCGGACCCGTTCTCGATGACCAGTTCGGGAAAGTCCATGCCTCGTGAGGCAAGCCACGCCTTGATGACGCGTTGCGCGCTCTCCGAGGTGGCCGGGACGCCGGCTTGCTCGGCGGCGATGGTCAGGTAGAGCTGGCGCGCCATCACGTTATTGCTGAATTTGTTGATATCCCGGATCACTTCCGACAGCGTCGGCGACTCGAGCGTGGCAATGGGCTTGCCCTGGGTTGGCGCTGTCCCGTCCCGTGCCGTGCCGCTGATCGTCCCGCCGAGTTCGCCCCAGATAAGGCGGAACAAGGCGCCCGCATAGGCCGTGGGACCAAGCAGCGCGACATGCCAGTCGCGGTCGCCGCAGGATGTCGGATACGCCCCGGTGAAGGATGCGACCGCGGAAGTGGCGCGTGCCTGGAAGTCCGCCTTGAAGCGGTCCCGCCATTCGCCGCACGCCCCCTCGCTGGAGCGCAATCCATTGGCAACTTCCACGATTGCAGGCTCAGCGACGACGCGCACGGCGGCCCGACCAGGTTCAGGCAGGAAGCGGAACCGTATGGCTTTGAAATTGACGAGCAAGGCATCCGGCCCCACGTTGTAGGGGCGCTGGCCGTCGCCGTCGAAGAGCGATGCGTCATGAGCGCCGGTGGCAAAGAAGCTGCGGTCGAGCACGAGGTCACCGCGAATGTCCTTTATTCCTCGGGCGCGGAGGTCGCGGAGCAGGAGCCAGAAAGCTTCCAAAGTGAGCTTTGGATCCCCATAGCCCTTCAAAAACAGGTTGCCGTCGAGCGCACCGTCCCGCAGTTGACCGCCCAGGTAGGCTTCGGTGCGCCACCGATAAGCTGGGCCGAGAAGCTCAAGGGATGCGTAAGTGGTCACTAGCTTCATCGTCGAAGCCGGGGTCATGGGAACAGTCGGATTGACGGCCAGCAGGACTCGGGCACTGCCGGTTTCCTGGACGGAGATGGCCACGCTCGAGGGCGGGATGCCGGCCGCCCGAAGTTGTTCGGCCACCGCCGGGGGCGGCTCATCGGCCAGCACACAGGTCATCACGACCACATTGACCACTAAGGCTAGGCCGACTCGGATGAGCGCTGTAAACGCTTGATTTTGCATGGGTCGCAATTTTACGGCGCTTATTGCCTTGAAATTTGTAGGAGAAGACCCTATTATTAGCACTCGCGGGGGATGAGTGCTAACAAGTCCCCCTCTCAGTCGGGTCCGAACTGCCGCAGTGCTCAAAGCGCGGGCGTCGGCCCTTAAATCGTTGACCCAAACAGGAAATGGAGACTCGAATGAAAATTCGTCCCCTGCATGATCGTGTAATCGTCAAGCGCATCGAAGAAGAGCGCAAGACCGCCTCCGGCATTGTCATCCCCGATACAGCAGCAGAGAAGCCGGACCAGGGCGAGATCGTCGCCGTCGGCAAAGGAAAGAAGAACGATGACGGCAAGATTTCGCCGCTCGACGTCAAGGTCGGTGACCGGGTCCTGTTCGGCAAGTACAGCGGCCAGACGGTGAAAGTCAAAGGCGAAGAACTCCTCGTCATGCGCGAGGAAGACATCATGGGCGTAGTCGAGGGCGCGTAAGCGCACTTCGCCCCGGTCCAATCTCAATTTCAGATTCAGGAGAAAGATAAATGGCTGCTAAAGAAGTCCGATTCCACGAAAGCGCACGCGTCAAGATGGTTCATGGCCTGAACATCCTGGCCGACGCTGTCAAAGTCACGCTGGGCCCGAAGGGCCGCAACGTCGTTCTCGAGCGCTCGTACGGCGCCCCGACGGTTACCAAGGACGGCGTGTCTGTCGCCAAGGAAATCGAACTGAAGGACAAGTTCGAGAACATGGGCGCGCAAATGGTCAAGGAAGTCGCTTCCAAGACCTCCGACGTCGCCGGTGACGGTACGACGACGGCAACCGTGCTGGCCCAGGCGATCGTCCGCGAAGGCATGAAGTACGTCGCCTCCGGCATGAACCCGATGGACCTCAAGCGCGGCATCGACAAGGCCGTGGTCGCGGTGGTCGAGGAGCTCAAGAAAGTCTCGAAGCCCTGCACGACGTCCAAGGAAATCGCCCAGGTCGGCTCGATCTCGGCCAACTCCGACTTCGACATCGGCAAGAACATCGCCGACGCGATGGACAAGGTCGGCAAGGAAGGCGTGATCACCGTCGAAGACGGCAAGTCGCTCGACAACGAGCTCGATGTGGTCGAAGGCATGCAGTTCGACCGCGGCTATCTCTCGCCCTACTTCATCAACAATCCGGAAAAGCAGATCGCCCTCATGGACGATCCGTTCATCCTGCTGCACGACAAGAAGATCTCGTCGATCCGCGAACTGCTGCCGCTGCTGGAGCAGGTTGCCAAGGCCGGCCGTCCCCTCTTGATCATCGCCGAGGAACTCGAAGGCGAAGCCCTGGCGACGCTGGTGGTCAACAACATCCGCGGCATCCTCAAGACCTGCGCCGTCAAGGCCCCGGGCTTCGGTGACCGCCGCAAGGCGATGCTCGAAGACATG
>JANXRZ010000245.1 GCA_025352885.1 Pseudomonadota bacterium
AAACCAAGACGGGTGATCCAGAGAAATGAACATTGAGCGCGGTTCGCTCTGGATGAACCGCACCTCCACCTTGTTAGCCATCGCTTGTTCCACATAGGCGCCCTCCACCACCTGCACGCCTCGCGTGATTGATCCCGCACCCACGGTAATGCGGCGAAGCTGCAGGATAGCCTCGAAGCGCCCGCCCGGCGGGACAAGCACGCCCGGCTGCCCGGCTTCAAGGCCGGTGCTCGAAGGCAGCACCTCGAAGGAGGCCCCGGTCTCGTTCACGAAGCTGAGCAGGTAGGCCGGCGACAACCGCCCATCTCCGACCTCGACCGGCAGGACGGTGCGCGATACGCAGCCTGCAAGCGCGAGCAACGCAAGCAGCGCCCAAAACCTGGCTGCCGCTCGCACCGTCACGCTCATGCGGAAAGCCGCAGGCGATCGACGAAAGCGCGGTACTCGCCGGGGGGCAGTGCTGCGACCCTCGCGCCGGCCTCTTCGGGAGGAAGCCCATGCAGCTGGGACGCGAGCAATGCGATGTGCGAAGCGCTGGACGGATCCGAATCAGGCTGCGCAACCTGCAGCCGCGGCGCCGCTTGTCCGAGCATGAGGTTGCCCAGGATCGTCAGCGAGCACCGGTGCTCCGCCGCGCCGCCATGACCGACCCCCTTGATGTCGAAGACGTTCTCGTCGGGCGTGGCGGCGAGGCGCGCCGACCAGAGCGGAACGGTGCCGTCCCCGTTTCCAGGAAGATAGGTGTCGAACCGGATGGGGTTGCCGCGGTACGCGCCGTAAGTCGCCCCGTCGACGGCTTTCCAGCGAATTTCGAGATCGCGTCCTGGCGGGCTGCCCGAGCTGTCGCTGCGGATGTGGAAGATGCGCTCCGAGAATTTAGACGGCAACGGGCGATCGAGCAGCACGAACTGGTCGTGCGCCAGCACCAGGTGGGCACGCGACATCTCCGGACGATAGCGACCCTTGATGGCCGGGCTCGCATCGAACGGATCGCACTCGATGCGCTCATCGTCGTAGTCGCGCACCGGATAGCGCACGAGACCGAATTTGGCGAGGCGCGGCCGCAGTACTTCGCGAGGCGCGGGCAGGAGGATGTAAGTGCCCTCGAAGCTCGCGACGATTTTGGCCACCGCATCCGCCCCGCCGGTGAACAGGTTGAGCAGCGGCTCGCCGACGTAATAGCGCTCGAAGTGCGAGCTCGTGCCATAGAAAGGCGTGCAGCAGGTCACGAGGCGCTCGAACCAGTCGGCAGGGTCCTCGCTCGCATCGGCAAGGTCGTTGGCGAAAAACTTGGCTACGAGGCCGCCCTGGCTGTGGGCGTAAACGGTGAGGCGCTTCCGGGGATCCGGCCACAGCGGGTTGACCTTCTTAACCTGCTCGGCGACGAGTTGGAGAAAGACGCGCACGTAGCCCGCCTCCTTCGCAGGCGCGCGGCGCCAGTCGTAGCCGAGGCCAATGACATTGGCCTGCCCCTCGAAGTGCTCGAAGATGCCGTCGTACGACTTCACGACGTTGGTGAGCTCGCCGGCCGCGATGATCGGGTGCTTGTCCGCATCCTCGGTAAAGACGTTCTGTGCAAGGTATTTCAGCTCGCCGCCGAAGATCGGCGCGAGGCCGCACCAGAGTTCGTAAAACGTCTCGGGTCCGGGCGTCCTCGTGGGATCGTACGCGTGTGTGCTTCGTTGCAGCCGCGACCCCATCCCACCGGGCAGGACCAGGATCGAGGGCAGGCCGGGATCGTACGTTTCGGCGAACTGGCGCGCGCGCTTGAAGAGCTCGGCCCGGCGCAACTCGTCGATGCGGGTGAGGTAGGACATCCCCGCAGCATCCCCGGGCCGCCGGGCGAGGACAATCACCCAAAGGGAGATGTACCGGTACCAATACGCAAACTGGCAGGAGAGCCAGTAGGTGAGCGGCTCTCAAAAATGAATTGTCCAGAATTCAGGACACGGGGATCAGGTCGGCTCGAGGATGTGGATCGCGCGGTTGGACATCAGCTCGCGGGTCTTGCTCGCATACGCAATCATGTGGGGCGCGGCGGCGTGGGCTTTGAGCGCGTCCATGCTTTCCCACTTCTCGATGACGAGGAACGTGTCCGGCCCCCACTTCGTCTGGAACGGCAGCGCGTTTTCCGCGTCCACTGCGGCGCCGTATTCGAGGCAGCCTTTCTCGGCCCGGACCGCCGGCACGTTAGCCCGGAAGTGCTGCAGGATGGTGTCGCGCTGGCCGGGCTTGGCGGTGAGGATGGCGATGACGTGGATCATGGTCGGGTGCTCCTTGCGGTGCTTGGGAAAGTCTTCAGGTGGCCGACGGAGTGTCGGGCTTCTTGGCCGGCACGAATGGATAGCGCGCGCGGCCTTTTGTCGCGGTGGCGCCGGCAGCGTCCCCGCCGCCCCGAACGTACTGTTTCGATGCGTCCTTGCGCGGCTCGTAGTCCCACGCGGGCGCACCGGAGGCTTCGCGCGCAGCCTGCACGAACAGGCGGCGCCGGGAACTGTCCTGCATTTCCTGCTTGAGCGCGGCCGGCGACCAGTTGGCGTTCACCAGCGCGTGGAGCTCGGCCTCCGTCTTGGCAACGTCGGACTTACCGGCAAGGTTCTTTAGTTCGTCGGGATCATTGCGCAGGTCGAACAGCATGGGCGGATCGCCTTCGCACGAGATGAGCTTCCAGTCGCCCTTGCGAACCATCAGGGACGGGCTGAACGTGCCATCTCCATTCATCTCGCCGAAGACGGGGCGGTCGTAAGCCAACTCCGCGCCCTTGATCGCAGGAAGGAGGCTGATGCCTTCGAGCGGCGCAACCGGTTCGACGCCTCCCGCAATCTCGACGACGGTCGGCAACAGGTCGATCAGCGAAGCCGGCGCCTTTACACGCGACGCCTTCTGCCCGGGCAAGGCGACGATCATCGGGATGCGGCAAGCGCTCTCGAAGTGCATCCACTTGTACCAGAGCCCGCGCTCGCCGAGCATGTCGCCGTGGTCTGAATTGAAGATCACGACGGTGTCTTCTTCGAGGTCCATGTCACGCAGCGCGCCGAGCAGCCGCCCGACCTGGTCGTCGATGTAGGAGGTCATTGCGTAATACGCGTGCCGCGACTTGCGGATGTCCTCTTCAGTGACGCTGTACTCGCCGAACTTGTACGCCTTGTACAAGCGCTGGCTATGCGCATCGAGCTTCTCATAGGGAATCGCGCCAACCCTCGGCAGGTCGATGTCCTCATGCCGATACCGGTCCCACAGGTCCTGCGAGGTCACGTACGGGTTATGGGGATGGGTCATGGAGACCGTGTGGAAGAACGGCTTGGCCCCGGCCTTGCGCCCATAGTCGTAAATCCACTGCACGGACTTGTTGGCGACCTCGTCGTCGAAATCGAGCTGCAGGCTGCGCTTGCAGGTCCCAGCCTCGACGACGCTTCGCAGGCTCACGCCGGTGGAGGCAACCGGGATCGACTTCTTCCAGTCCGGCGTCCAGCCGAAGTCCGACGGGTAGATGTCGGTCGTCAAGCGCTCCTGGTAGCCGTGAAGCTGGTCGGCGCCGATAAAATGCATCTTCCCGGAAAGCACCGTGTGGTAACCGAGTGATGCGAGGTAATGCGGCAGTGTCGGCGCCTGCGAGGGGAAGTCGCAAGCGTTGTCGAAGACGCCCAGCCTGCTGGCCTGCCGCCCGGTCAGCATCGAAGCGCGCGAGGGCGCGCACAGCGGGAAGTTGCAGTAGAACGTCTCGAAAACGGTGCCGCGCGCGGCGAGGCCATCGAGGTGCGGCGTCTTGCACACGGCATTGCCATAAACCCGGAGCGCCGGCGAAGCCAGCTGGTCGGCCATGATGTGCAGGACGTTCGGGTGTTTTTGCATCGTGGTTCCTCGGTGAAATCCTTGATTTGCCGATTATCGCGCAGCTCTGGGGCAGCCGCCGCTTCGCCCCGCCTACACAAACCCTGCCGCGCCTACACCAACTGAAGGGATTTGCCGACATTCTCGGCGCTTCGACCTGCCTAAAGTGTCAACTGTCGCACCAACCAATATCAAAGGAGCCAACATGCTTTCATGGGCCGTTACATTTTTTGTGATTGCACTGATAGCCGCCGTCCTGGGCTTCAGCGGCGTGGCTGGCACCGCAGCCAACATCGCCTGGATTCTTGCGGTCGTGGGACTCGTCCTAGCGGTCGTGTTCCTGATCTCGGGCCGCAGGACCTTACCGTAGCAACCCTGACGTCTTGACTCAATGGGGCGACCGGCCTGAAAGCCGGTCGCCCTTGTTTTTTGCAGGAGGCACCATGCCAAGGCTCACCGATCCGTCCTTCGTGTATACGCCGTCATTCGAGACGGACCTCAAGAAGAAATTCAAGCTGATAATCGAGCGCGAGCGTCGCTTTCAACGGGAGCGCAAACGCGCCGAGAAGGCGGATGCGCGGGAGGCACAGCAGCATGCGTCCGTGGTGCCCTTCGCAACCCGCAGCCCGCGGAGCACCCCCCGGCCGATCTGATGGGCTTATTTGGCCGGCTTCTTCCCGAGGAGGCCTTCGATCATTTGGCCGGCCTTGGCGCCGACCCCGGTGCCGATGCCCGGGAGAATGGCCGTTCCGATGGCGGCGCCGGCCAGTGTCCCGCCGGTCGGCATGACCGACGGCGATTGCACTGTACCCGTCACATTCAGCGCCACTCCCGCGCTCGTGCCGGCAACATTGATCTTTGCGTTTACCTTTCCAGAAAGCTCCTTGTTCGGCGAGATGCCGACCGCCCCGTCCGCGGCAAGCGTCCCGGACGAAATGTTCAGCTGCGTGAACTTGTAAGTCCGGTGATCGAGAAGCAGGTGTCCGGCGAGCTGGTCGAAATGCGTTTCGCCTCCCGTGCCGCCTTTGCCGAAACTCGTCGCGGCTTTCTGGATGTCGATCCCGTGAAGGACGCCGTTCTTGACGTCGAAGGGCGTCTCCAGCCGCAGGACGTTGAGGAGCTGGGCCGCGTCCGGCGCGGAGGCGGAGAAGGCGGGCTTGGCATTCAGCCGGCCGCTCATCTTCGTGCCGGGTGAGACGAGCGGCACGACGTTTTTAAGCTCAAGCTGGCTGATGTCGAACCGCCCTTTGACTTGCATCCCTTTCTGCCACGCAAGCGACGCCGAGCCATTCGCAGTCCCGCCATAGAGCTTGGCCATGACCTGGCTGAACGTCGCATCCTTCAGCGTGGCGACGCCCCGGATCTCGAGTTCGTCGAAGATGAGCGGCGGCCCGAGCGGCGCCTTCCATGCTTTCGCGCTCGCGCTGATCGCATAAGCGCCCTTGGCCTGGTCCGGCGTGATGAGCGCCTTGAGCTTGCCGTCCCGCATGGTGAGGGAAACCTCCGCCGGCGCGCCGCCCTCGTCCAGGCGCACACGCGCATCGAACGGGCCTATGTCGGCCGCATCGAGCTTCACAATCGCATCGTCGAGCCGGACGCTTCGGACTTTCACTGGCGCAGCCTCGCCCGGCTTGGCCGCCGGTCCGGCCCATAGCGGGAATTTGTCGAGCCCTTTCTGCGTGAGCAAGAGCGAATCGATTTCTACGCTGCGCAGGACCTTGGTGGCCGAGAAGAGCGAAAGCAGTTCCGGCGTAACGGTGACCTTGCCCACCTTCAGGTCCGCCGACTTGCCGATAGTGATGCCCTCGATGACAACGTGAGGGATCGGGAGGCCGGATAAACGGATCTTCCCGATCGTGACCGGTTCCTTGATGCGCTCGGACATGGCCTGTTCGATGCGCGGTTTGTAGTCGTCGACCGAGATGAATAGTGGAATCGCTGCCGCCGCGCCGACGAGGGCAAGCAAGACCAGTCCGACGATGAGGAGGATGCGTTTGGGCGCTTTCATGCGCCCCAGACTACAGCAACTCTTACCGGCTTGCGGCCTGGGGGCTGTCCGGCTGGGAAGGCATGACCGGTCGCCCAGCGTTGCCGGGAGCCAAGGCACGCCACCGCGGAGTGGGCTCGCCCAGTTCGGAAACGAAATTGGAGTGGCAGACCAGGCACTGGTAGACGCCCGTTGCACCCGGACGGCGCAAGACGAGAAACTCGTGCGGGCCCAGGCGCGAGCGCAGTTGGCCAGAGAGCTCCGTGCACGCCGGACATGCCCACCCTTTTGCAATCGCATTCGCCATTCGCGCCGTCCTCAAGGTTCGCTCGAGTCGGACTGTAAGAGTGTGTCAGGCCAGAAGATGTAGGAGTGTCTCCCTCCTTGTGTAGGACAACGCTTACGGTTTTTTTACGGTCTACGGTTGGATTAATCTTTCCGTCGCCTGGTCAACTGCGCCTGGCTTCGGCATCGAGTTCCGGATAGCGCCGGAATATTCCATCCTCGTTGAACGGGAGGCGCCGCTCGGAGGCGAGGTAGGCTGCGATGCGCGGCAGCTCAGCCACGCGGTCATGAAGCGCGACGAGTCGCCGATGAGAACGCTCGAGCGCTTTCATAGTCCGCGGAAAAGCGTAGCGCAAGCCTTCGACCACCTGGAAAAGCGAGAGGTCCGCATAACTGATCGCGCGACCGGCGACGACGCCTTTGTTGCCTGCGACGATGCGCTCGAAGTACCCGAGATACTTCGGCATGCGCTGCTCGCGAAACTCCTTGGCACGCCGCTTCGCCTCCTTTTTCTGCCGTGCGTAATACAAGCTCACGGCGACCGGGTGGTGCGTGTCGTGGGCTTCAGCCACTAAGTCGGCGATTGTCAGTTGCACGCCGTTCACGAAATGCCGGCTGGCCGCGTCTTTCGGCGCCAGGCCAAGGCGTGGGCCGAGAGACAGAAGGATGTTGGCGGTCTGCGAGACCACCACCTTGCCGAACTTGAGAAACGGCGGCGCGAAGGGCGGTCGCGAGCCAGTTGCCTCTCGCAGCATGCGATTCATCGCCGCCATGCCACGCGATGTCCGGGCGACATCCAAATAGTCCGCACCACCCTGCTCGAGCGCGAGCCGGACGAATTCGCCGCGGCCCTGGATCGTCGGCCAGTAATAGAGTTCGTAGCGCATTCGCTGCCTCCAGTGACTAGTCCGGCGCGTAATCCCCCTATGCCGGATGCTACAAAATGTAAAACCGCTGGCCATCGCAGTTTATCGGTTTAGACTTTCAGGCAAAGGAGACGATCATGCGACATACGACGCTTTATTCGGCGGTCCTTGCCGCCTCGGTGGCCTTGGCTTTCAGTGTTCCGGCGGCGGCCCACGGCGACCGGCATTCCCATGCCCACGGCGGCAGCCGGCACTATTCGGGCGGCGCTCATCACGGTCACTATGGACCACGCCACCGAGCTTATCGCCACGGCTATTACGCAGGCGCGCCGCTCATTGCGTCGGACTACTACTACGCGCCGCGCTATTACGTGCCGCGCTACCCGCGGGTCGCGTACTACTGCCCCGCCTATGCCGCCTATTACCCGCGAGTGCACGTTTGCCCCATGCCCTGGCAGCAGGTGGTGCGCCACGCTGCAGTGCCCGCGTTACCTACCCCGGTGCCGTACTACTACCCCGGGTAAGCGCCACAGTGCTATAAGATGGCGGCTTGGAGGACCGGGGGCTCGCCATGCTGGATCTGAAGGACCTGCGCTGTTTCGTATGCGTGTACGAGCTGAAGGGATTCGCCCGAGCGGCGGCCCACTTGAACACAGTCCAATCCAATGTCTCGGCCCGGATTCGCAAGCTCGAAGACGAAATCGGCTCCCCTCTCTTCGAGCGCCTGCACCGCAGCATCCGACCGACCGCCAAGGGCGACATCATGTACGGCTACGCGAATCGCGTGCTCGACCGCATGAACGAACTCGAAGCGGCGATGCGCGAGGAACGCCAGGTCGCGTAAGCAGGCCCGATTAAAGCGCGTCGCGGATAGCGACCAGCGAGCGCTTCTGCCGGCCCCCGGCGTCGAAGTTCTCCGGCGAGAGCCACGCCTCGAATCCTGCCTTGACCTTCGGCCACTCGCGGTCGGTGATCGCAAACCACGCCGTGTCCCGGCTCCTGCCCTTGTAGACAATGGCCTGGCGAAAGAGCCCTTCGTACTGGAATCCGTAGCGTTTCGCGGCCGCGCGTGACGGCGCATTGAAGCTGTCGCACTTCCACTCGTACCGGCGGTACCCGAGCTCATCGAATGCGCGCCGCATCATCAGGTACATCGCCTCCGTCCCCGCACGGGTCTGCTTCAGCCGGGGCGAGTAGGTAATCGAGCCCACTTCGATCACGCCGTGGACGGGCTCGATGCGCATGAGTGCCGCGGTGCCGACGGGGACACCGCTTCCACCACCGGTCAGGTCCACGATGGCGTAGTGAAGCGGATCGGTGCTTGCGGCGGCCTTTTCCAGGTAGCTGCGAAAAGCGGCAGCGTCGCCCGGCCGCTCGACGAAAAGATACGTCCAGTCGCGCCCATCGGGCGCATCCATGTATGCGGTAAACAACTGGGCCGCCTGGCGCTCGACATCGATCGCCTCCAGCCGGCAATAGCGCCCCTGCATGGGCGTGCGCGACGGACGCGCCCGCTCGGTCCACGCCGGGACTTCGGGGCCGATCGGTTGCCCGTATTCATTGATTCTCGCAGCAGTCGCGTCTTTGTTCAAAGGGAAAAACCTCCTCGGGCAGATGCAGTAAAGTAGCGGTGGATCAGCGGGGGCGGAGCCACATCACCGGGGGAAAAGCGCATGCAGGCATCATTAGAGCGCAAACGCGCTGTCCATGGGATGGCGCCGAGCTTTCTCGGCCTGGAGGACGCGGAACTCGAGTCGCTTTCGGCGCACGCAAAGCTGCAGTCTTTCCCGCGCAACAAAATCGTGGTTCACGAAGGCGACAAGACCGACTCGGTCTACGTGATCCACAGCGGGCGGGTCAAGGTTTACCTCAACGGCAAGAACGGCAAGGAGATCGACCTCAACATCCTCGGGCCGGGCGAATACTTTGGCGAGATGGTGCTCGATTCGGGGCCTCGCTCCGCCTCGGTCATGACGATCGAACCCGCGCAGTTCTTCATCATCCCGCACGCGGTGTTCCGCGACTTCGTGACCAAGCACCCCGAGTTCGCCATGCGCCTCATCAAGATGCTGATCTTCCGCACGCGCGGCTTGTTGAACAACGTAAAAAGCCTGGCGTCGCTGGATGTCTATGGCCGCGTGGCGCGGCTGCTGCTGGAACTCGCAGTCGAGCAGGACGGCCAGCTCGTGATCCTCGGCAAGCTCACGAAGCAGGAGATCGCCAACCGCGTCGGCGCCTCGCGCGAAATGATCTCGCGCGTCTTCAAGGACCTTTCGACCGGCGGCTACATCGAGCAGGAGAAGGGAAAGATCTTGATCGCCAAGACCCTGCCCGGGCACTGGTAGGCGCCCGACGCGTTCCTTAGGTCGCGAGCGCCCCCGAGCGCTCGTCGATCATGCGTTGCGAAGGCCGCACGTTCATCGTCATCTGGAACAGGCCCGCCAGGATTCCGATCAGCACTGCGCCCTGCCATGCGCGGTCGTAGTTGCCGAGCGTGCTGTAGAGCAGGCCGCCGCCCCAGGCACCGATGAACGAGCCCACCTGGTGGCTGAAGAAGGCGATGCCCGAAAGCGTCGCCATGTACCGCAAGCCGAACAAGTGCACGACGAGCCCGCTCACGAGCGGTACCACGCCGAGCCACAGCGTGCCCATTGCCGCGGCAAAGACGAGCGTCGAGGCAGGCGTCGGGGGCAGCATGAAATAGGCCGTGATGAAAAGCGAGCGCAAGACGTAGATGCCCCCGAGCAGCAGGCGCTTGGAATACTTTCCGCCCAGCCAGCCGAACAGATACGAGCCGATTACGTTGAACAGACCGATCAGCGCGAGCGCGTTCGCGCCTACGGAGGGGTCCATGCCGCAGATGGCGAGGTAGGTCGGCAGGTGCGTGGTGATGAAGACGAGCTGCAGGCCGCACACGAAGAAGGCGATTGCAAGCACCACATACCCGGGATGGCCGATGGCCTCCTTGACCGCCTGGCCCACGGATTGCGGCACGCCGGTGGACGCTTCGACTTCGATCTTGTCCGTGCGGCCGGCAAGGAACGCAGCCGGCAGCATGACCACCACCAGGCCAAGGAAGCCGACCATTGCGACCTGCCAGCCGCTCGTCGTGATGAGCGTTTGCGCGAGGGGCGAGGCAAACGTGAGGCCGAGCGAGCCGATGGCGGATACCGAGCCCATGGCCACCATGCGCTTCGCGGCCGAAGCAGTGCGCGCTGTCACGTTCATAGCGATGTTCGAGGCCGTGCAGGAAAGCGCTATCCCTACGCACAGCCCGGCGCCCAGGATGAACACGAGCGCCGAATGCGCAACGATGCTGATCACGATGCCGACGCCATAGATCAAGACGCCGAAGACTGCCACCGGGCGCACGCCGTGGCGGTCCGCGAGGATGCCGACGAACGGCTGCGTGATGCCCCAGACGATGTTCTGGATTGCGATTGCGAGCGAAAAGTCGGCCGCCGTGAGGCCGATGTCGCGCATCATGTGCGGCTGGAAGAGGCCCCAGCTCTGGCGCATGCCCATCGCAAGGCTCAGCATGACGGCCGCGCCGCCGAGGATCGTCCACGCCTGGGCGCGGGAAAGCTCGTGTTGTTTCATGGCCCGATTATAAAGGGGCGTGCCCCGGGCGCAGCCCTCAGGTTCGCGCCGGCGCCTCGGAGCCCAGCTGCTCGAGCACATGACGCGTCATGCCGAGCGCGAGCTCGTGCTCGCCCATGAACACGGTGCCGGCGTTTTCGCGCCGCAGGAGCTCGGCCTCCTCCTCGCTGTGGGTGCGCACGACCGTCGCGATGTCCGGATTAAGCGCCCTCGCCGTCTCGATCATCCGGCGCACGTGAAACGTGTCCGGCGTCGCGATCACCAGCATGGAGGCCTTGGCAATGTGTGCCTGGATGAGAACGGCCGGCTCGCCCGCGTTGCCGGACACCGCTGCGACACCGGCAGCGCGAAGGCGCTCCACCACCTCACGATTCTGTTCGGCGACGACGAAATGGATGCCCCGGGCGGCGAGCGCCTCGCCGATGCGGCGCCCGACGCGCCCATAACCCACCAGGACCACCTGGCCGGTCAGCCGGCGCTGGTCGGTCGTCATGGGCAGCTCGGCCAGCGGGTCGTCCCGGCGCTCGAACGCCCGCGCCACATCGGAGTGCGAGCGGATCCATTTCTGCAGCGGCTCGATCGCGCCGAACACCAGCGGGTTCAATGCGATCGAAATAAGCGCGCCGGCCAGCACCAGGCTCTGGCCCTCGGGCGGCAACAGCCCGTGCGCAACGCCGAGGCCTGCCAGGATGAAGGAGAACTCGCCGATCTGCGCCAAGCTTGCCGCAACCGTGAGCGCCGTGTTCAGCGGATACCGGAAGGCGATCACGATGATGAACGCCGCCAGCGCATTGCCGAAGACGATGATCGCGACCACGCCCAGCACATGCATGGGCTCCCTCAGGAGCACGCCGGGGTCGAAGAGCATCCCGACCGACACGAAGAAGAGCACCGAGAACGCATCGCGCAGCGGGAGCGACTCCTCGGCCGCGCGTTGCGAAAGGTGCGATTCGCTCAGCATCATGCCGGCGAAAAAGGCGCCAAGCGCAAACGAAACGCCGAACAATTGCGCCGAGCCATAAGCGATCCCCACAGCCGCAGCCACGACGCTCAAGGTGAAGAGTTCGCGCGAATTCGTGCGCGCCACTTGCCAGAGGATCCACGGGAACACGCGCCGGCCGACAACCAGCATGAGGACCACGAACAGCGCAACCTGGCTGAAGGTAATGAGCAGCGTGTAGCCCAGGTTCTGGTCTGTCTTTCCGGCCGTGCCGCCAAGCCACCCGGAAAGCGGCGGCAGCAGCACCAGGACGATCACCATCACCACGTCCTGAACGACCAGCCACCCGACGGCGATGCGGCCATTGACCGACTCGAGCACCCCCCGGGCCTCGAGCGTCTTGAGGACAACGACCGTGCTGGCAACCGATAACGAGAGGCCGAACACAATGCCCGCACCCATCGTCCAGCCCCACAGCGCCGCCATCGCCATGCCGAGCGCGCTTGCGACGCCGATCTGCACGATTGCGCCAGGCAGCGCAATGCGGCGCACTTGCAGGAGGTCCTCGACCGACAGATGCAGGCCGACGCCGAACATGAGCAGCATCACGCCGACTTCGGCGAGCTGGCGAGCAAGGCCGAGATCGGCCACGAATCCCGGCGTTGCGGGACCGACCACGATGCCGGCGACCAGGTAACCGACCAGCGCCGGGAGCTTCATGCGTACGGCGAGGAACCCCAGCGGCAAGGCCAGGCCGAAGGCCGCGGCCAGCGTAGAAATCAGGGCGACGCTGTGGTCCATGACGCTTTGCTCGATCCGGTGGGAAGACCAGCCGATGGTAACCGAGCAATCCCGCCTGGCTAGTACAGGACCTTTGCGAGGAATGCCGTGATCGCGCTTACGAGCGCGTCTTCCTTGCCTTCGAAGAAGTGGCGGGCGTCCGGCACGACGACCTGTCCCGAGCCCGCGATCTTCACGATTTGCGCGCGGCGCTCCTCCGCGCCCCATCGGGTCACGTCGTAATCCTGGCTGCCGAAAATATCGAGCACCGGCACCTTGATGCGGTACATCTCTTCAAGGCCGTTGATGATGCCGACGAACACCCATGCGCGCACGCTCGTGTCGTCGGTCTTGATGAGGTACTGGTTGGCCATCGTCGCGCCAAGGCTGTGCGACACGATGGCGATCTTTCGGTGGCCCTTGGCCTTGAGGTGGTCGACGGCCAGCTGAAAGCGTTCGCGAGCGTCCGGATAAGTGGCGATGTAATCGACGAGCTTGGCCGTGCCGTCGAGCACAGGCAGCTGGATGGAAAGCGTCGTGTAACCGGCTTCGGCAAGCTTCGAGCGCAAGATCCCGTACAGCCCGTAGTCCGGGCTCCATCCACGGCCGTGCGCGATGATGAGCGCGCCCCGGGCGTTCGGGACCTCGGTGTACAAGGAGAGGAAACGATGGCCGTTCTTCTGCGTCAGCCACACCGCATTGCCGAGCATGAGCGTCGCCACGATGTCGTCAGACCAGCGCTTCTCGCGGGCGTAGTCCTGCGCGTGAGCACAGGAAAAGGACAGCCAGACCGCCAGCGCAAACAAAAAACCCGCCGAAGCGGGCTTTTTGTCGAGCCGGATGAAAGGCACTAGGCCAGGCGCAGCGGCAGCTTGCGCAGCCGCTTGCCGGTTGCGGCAAACACCGCATTGGCCACCGTGGGCGAGATGAGCGCCGTTGCCGGCTCCCCGATGCCGCCGGGCTTCTCGTTGCTCGCAACCAGGTGCGCCTCGACTTTCGGCGAGGCGGGCATGCGGACCACCGGATAGGTGTCGAAGTTGGTCTGCTCGATGCGCCCGTCCTTCAACGTGATCTCCCCGTACAGCGCTGCCGACAGGCCGAAGATCACGCTGCTCTCGATCTGCTGGTTGACGATGTTCGGGTTCACCATCTTTCCAAGGTCCGCCGCGACGACTACGCGATGAACCTTGATCACGCCGTCCTTGACCGACACCTCGGCAACTTGCGCCATAGAGGTGCCGTAGCCTTCCATCAGGCCGATGCCGCGGAAGCGCCCGGCCGGGAGCGGCTTGCCCCAGCCGGATTTCGCGGCGGCCAGCTCCAGCACGTTTTTCAGGCGCGGATGCTTGTCGAGCAGCACGCGCCGGAATTCGTACGGGTCCTTCCCCGCAGCCAACGCCAGCTCGTCCATGAACGACTCGTTGGCGAAGGCATTCAGAGCATGCGACACCGAGCGCCAGTAGCCCACCCGCAGGCCCGTCTCATAGATGAGGGAGTCGGCGAGCTGGTTCGGGATCTCGTAGGGAATGGCCGCCGCCTCGAGCATGAACGGGTCAAGGCCGTCCTTCACGAAAGGCGGGAAGAGGCGCGCGGTCACCGATGACGAGGTCAGGTGGAACTTCATCGCAACGGGCTTGCCGGACGCATCCAGACCGCCTGAGAGCGTATGCACGCTGGTCGGACGGTAGAAGTCGTGCGTCATGTCGTCCTCGCGCGTCCAGACGAGCTTGACCGGCGCACCGACAGCCTTCGAGATTTCGATCGCCTGCGCGACGAAGTCCACATCGATGCGGCGACCGAAGCCGCCACCGAGGAACGTCGTGCGCACGGTGATTTGCGAAGGCTTCATGCCGAGCATTTGCGCGGCCACGCCTTCGGCCATCTGCTGGAACTGGGTCGGCCCGACCAGGAGGCAGGAGTCGGGCTTGACGTCGGCCGTGAAGTTCATCGGCTCCATCGGCGAGTGCGACAAGAATGGCATCTCGTACGATGCTTCGAGCGTCTTGGCCGCGGACTTCAGGCCCGCATCCGCATCGCCCTGCTTCTTGAACACGGCACCGGGCTTCATCGCGGCGGCTTTGAGGCCCGCATCGATGCTGCCCGAACTCATCGCCTTCGCAGGACCTTCGTCCCAGGTGATGACCACTGCATCGCGTGCGGTCTTGGCGCGCCACCACGAGTCCGCAACCACCGCAACGCCATCGGTAATCTGCACGACGTTCTTCACGCCGGGCATGCCCTTCGCCTTGGCGGCGTCGAAACTCACGACCTTGCCGCCGATCACCGGGCACTGGGCAAGCGCGGCGTACAGCATGCCGGGCAGCTTCACGTCGATGCCGAACTCGGCCGTCCCATTCACTTTGGACGGGGTGTCGAGGCGCTTGATCGACTTGCCGACATACCGAAAGTTCTTGGCGTCTTTCAACTTCGGGTCCTTGGGCACCGGCAATTTCGAGGCGGCCTCGGCGAGTTGGCCGTAGTTGGCCCGAACGCCCTTGGGCCCGAAGACCGAGCCGTGCTGCGCCGAGCACTTCGATTCGTCGACGCCCCACTTCTGCGCCGCAGCCGAGATCAGCATCATCCGGGCCTGCGCGCCTGCAATGCGCAGCTTGTCGTAGCCTTCGGCCACGGAGGTCGAGCCGCCGGTGAGCTGCCCGCCGAGAAGCATGTTGATGTAGACCTCGCCGGCCGGTGCGACTTCCACCTTGATCTTGTCGAGGTCCACTTCGAGCTCTTCGGCCACCAGCGTGGGCATGGCCGTGTAGACGCCCTGCCCCATCTCGGAGCGCGCGGAGTAGATCGTGACCTGGTTGTCGCTGCCGATGCGGACCCAGGCGTTCGGCATGGAGGTGGTCACCGGGCCGGCCGCGAAGACTTCGGGCAGCGCGACCCCAATCACGAGGCCGCCGCTTACGGCTGCGCCGGCCTTGAGGAAAGTGCGGCGCGACGTGTTTACGACCGAGCTTTTTGCGTCGCTCATGTCAGGCTCCCTTTGTCTTGGTTTGCGCGGCCGTGTGGATTGCGGCGCGCATGCGCTGGTAGGTGCCGCAGCGGCAGATGTTTCCCGACATCGCTGCGTCGATATCCGCGTCGGTCGGCCGGGGCTTCGATTCGAGAAGCGCAACGGCGCTCATGATCTGCCCGCTCTGGCAATAGCCGCATTGCGGCACGTCGTGCTGGATCCACGCCGCCTGCACGGCCTGGCCCGCGGGAGACTTACCCACGCCTTCGATCGTGGTGATCTTGCGGCCCTCGACCGCAGACACCGGCGTGGAGCAGGAACGCACCGGCGCGCCGTCCACGTGGACCGTGCACGCGCCGCACAATGCAGCGCCGCAGCCGAACTTGGTGCCCGTCATCCCGAGCGTGTCGCGAACCACCCAAAGCAGCGGCGTGTCCGGCGCCACATCGGCCTGGGCCCTCTTGCCATTTATGGTAAATGTCGCCATTGAAGTGCCTCCCGTGAGAAGGCAACGATGCTATGCGGGGCCGGAAGCCGTTGCACGCCGCGACGCAACAATCAGTGTGTCTCACTATCCGGGGGCGTCAGGCTCCAGACAGTCAAGGCCGATTGCTTTCAGGCCGGCGCGCCCATGCAGTCATGGCGTGCAGCTGAGGCCGTCTCAGAAGTGCCTACCAGCCGCGCGCACAGCGCAATGCGCTCGATGTTGCGCAGGGTCTCGCGCATGAGCCATTCGTCGAAATCGGCAAGCGTAGGGCGATCTGCTGCGGAGCTCGCAACGCGTGACGCGGATTCGAGATAGCGCGTGGTCCAGTCGCCCTCGGGGAGCAGGTCTTTCCTCAATCCCCCGGCGAGCGAGCGCGCGACGTTGGAAGGCGAGCGGCCGGCCCGCACCAGAAGCGCCAGCGCAATTTCATCGGCTTCACGGCGTTGCTGCTCGGCCCAGCTTCCCATGAGAGCGCCGGACCCGAGTGTGGAAGCAATGACCCGCGCGATCAGGGTGACCGGCAGCAAAGTGGTCAGCGCTGAGAAAAAGATCCGGGCGCCGGAATCCTCCTCGTCATGGCGCGCAATGACATGCGCCATTTCGCGCGCGATGAGAAACGCGGTTACGTCGTCCGTCGGCTCCAAGGTGGCGAGCCCTTTGCCCAATGCGATCCGGCCTTTTGCACTCGAGCCGGTCGCGATGCCCAACTCAGGATCGACGCCGACCTGGAAACCCTCGATGCGCTCGAAAAGGTCGGGGGACATTCCCTTGGCTGCCGTCTCGAGCTCCGCGCCGAGGCGCTTCACCTGCGAGCCGAAATGACGTTGCTGCTCCTGGCACTCATCCGCGCAGGGTTCCTCACCGGCGATACGGCGTGCGCTCGAGAACAACGTGAAACCGATGTCCGCATGCACCTGCGCGGCCGGTACCGCGACCATCTGTTCGCGTCCGGTAATTGGATTAGTCGTGCAGCCGGAGACCGAGGCCAGGACGAGCATGGTTAGACAAGCGCTTGGCGCGCGCAGCATTGGTGCCATCTCGTTGTTATCTTTCGCCGGGGCCTGAAGAAGCTCGCACGATAGGGGGCCTGGGGCATCGGATTCAGTGCGCTAGCGCTCACAAGGAGATACGGGGCGGGTGCTATGTTGCACAATGGACCAAAGCGCGCGCATGCCGGGGCCGGAACGCAAGCCAAAGGTCCTGATGTCCGTCGGGCTCGGCATCGCGTTGGCTACTGCGCTGACTATTGCGCTCGCCGCATTTCTCTTCGACTGGGACTGGTTGCGTCCCTCGCTCGAGCGGTACTTGTCCGCCAAATCGGGCCGCGAGGTTCGCGCCGAGCACATGGCCGTCAACGGCCTCTTTACGCTTGAGCCAACAATCACGTTTCGCGGCGCGACGATCCAGAATGCGGCGTGGGCCGATACGCGGCAACCGATGGCCGCAGCAGGCGAGGCCTCTTTCGTAGTCTCGCTCCAGAGCCTGTTCACCGACCGCACCGTAGTCTCCAAGATCGTGCTTAAGGATGCGGACATCGACCTCGAGAAAGAGGCCGACGGCCGCCGGAACTGGCGGCTCAAGGAGCCGGAAGACCGCGGCGCGCCCAAGGTGAGCGTCCTGCGCCTCGAGGCTCATCGGATCAAGCTGCGGATCCTCGACCGCCATCCCGAGCGCGACTTCGACATCCGATTCACGGCAAAAGATGCGGGTCCACAATCGGGGCCCGGAATCAGCGCAAAGCCGCTGGTGAACCTGGTCGAAGCACAGGGCGTGTATCGGGGCGCTCCGTTTACGGGCCAGGCCCTCACGAGCGCCGTGCTCACCTTCCGCGAAACGCGGGAGTTCTTCGCGGTGCGCGGCCATGCGGTCGGAAAGGATACGCGCATCGAGATGGACGGCGAGGCAGCCGACATATTCCAGCGGCCAATGCTGGATGCGACCGTTCGGCTGGCCGGCCCCACGCTCGCAAACCTGCATCCTTACCTCCTGGTTCAACCGGCGAACTCCCGCCCCTACCGTTTCGAAGGGCGGGTGAGAAGGAGCGCGAGCGAATACCTGGTGACGCGGCTAAGCGGCCATATCGGCCAGACCGACCTCGAAGGCGACGCCTCGCATGCGCTGAAGGACGGGCGCCATTCGTGGGGGGCCGACCTGAAGAGCGGATCGGCCGACCTGCACGACCTTGGAACGCTCGTCGGGATTCCTTACCCGGTGAAGCCCGCGCACCCGGACAAGCTGTTCCCGCAGCGGCCGATCAAGACCGATCGCCTGCGCGCGCAGGACGTGCAGGTGCGCCTGGACGCAAAAAAAATTGCCACGCCCGGCATGCCTGCTCTCGAAGGCCTGCGGTTCGAAGCGAACCTGCAGCAGGGCGTCCTCCAGGTTAAAGGCGTCGATATGCGAATCGCGGGCGGCCATGCGAGTGGGCAAGCAACGCTCGATGCGAGAAACGACGTACCGCGCGGGCAGACGGCACTGAAGTTGTCGGGCCTGCGGCTCGAGCGCCTCCTGCCGAAGCTCCCCGAGGAGGCGCACAAGGCGGGGCCGGTCCACGGCACGGTCAGCCTCGAGGGGGCGGGCCCATCGATCGCTGGGATGATGGCGGCCGCTGCAGGGCGACTCGACTTGGCGGTGGACGGCGGCAGCCTCTCCAACAAGACCGACGCGAAGCTCAGCCTCAATCTTGGAAAGCTCGCGGGACTCATGTTCAAGGGCGACCGCGACATCCCGATTCGCTGTGCGCTTGCAGGCTTCGATTTCAGCGGCGGGAAGGGCCGTGCGCGCGCGCTCTTGTTCGAGACCGAGCAGACCCGCATCGAAGGCGCCGGCGTGCTCGACCTGCGCGCGGAGCATCCGGACCTCGTGCTGATCCCCAAGCCCAAAACGCGCGGACTGCTCACCCTCGGATCCAGCATTCGCGTGGGCGGAACTTTCAAGCACCCGGACGTTGAATTCCACAAAGGCACGTCCGACGCGCCTGCAGTGAGTTCCAACGCGCAGTGCCCGGCCAAGGGCGCGTCGTTGACCGCTGACGCAGGCGGGCGCTGAGGGACGCGGCGACCGTTAGCCTTCGTGCTCCCATTCGCGCCAGCCGCGCAGCATGGGGAAATACAGGCCCAGGCGCGCGCGACCCAGCACCGCTGCATAGCGGGCTAATTGCGGCGAGTAGCGATCGCGCTCGCGCTCGAGAAACGCCTCGACGCCCGCCCCTTCGTGGCTGCTCGTCTTGTAGTCGACGATCCAGCGCGTGCCATTTTCGAAAAACATCCGGTCGATGACGAGCGTGGCGAGCCGCCCGTCCTGGACTGCGCGCAGGCGCACTTCGCTCATCGCGCGCTCGCGCGGGCCGAGCAGCCAGCGGCCGCGTTCGTCTTCCAAAGAGTTCAGCAACGCCGCTGACGCGCGCTCGGCGGCCGAAGCACTTTCCGCAGCCGGCACCCCTCGTCGCTGCAGGTCTCGCGCCAAGTGCCCAATGAGCGCGGTGACTCGTTTAGCGCTCCAGTCCCGTAATCCGTCTTCTGTCATGCGCTGCAGCCAGCGGTGGACCACGGATCCCACGTGCCGTGCAGTTTCTCCGGCCCAGGAGAACTCGATTTCGCTCGCCGCTGCCTCTTGTTCCTCGGAGCCGACCCACGCGACTGCGAGCGGGGGAGCCGATAGGAAAAGGCCGGGCGAGAGCCGGCGAAGCGTATGCACAACAGGCGGCGCGACCGCCAACCCTGCTGTGGCAGGTGCCCTGACATGCTCGAACACCGGCGCTGCGATGACCCACGCCTTTGCAAGGAGCGAACCTTTGGAGGGCGGCTTCACGTCGCCGGCTTCGTCCAACTTGACGCACGCAAGGAGATGCAGGCGGTGCATAGCGCGGGTTGCCGCAA
The DNA here is from genome assembly GCA_025352885.1 of Pseudomonadota bacterium. Lineage (GTDB taxonomy): Bacteria > Pseudomonadota > Gammaproteobacteria > Burkholderiales > SG8-39 > SZAS-79. The sequence goes on from JANXRZ010000245.1 coordinate 19,617, forward strand.
CATAGAGAAGCCGCCCCGTCTCGGCGTCCTCCGCCTCGCGCTCGAGGGCCTTCAGGTGATCGTAGACGAGCTCGTTTTTCTCGCCGGCTTCTTTGACTGGCGCAAGCAGGAGCGTGTTGTCGACGCGTGCTTTCCAAAGCAGGAGCGGCGGGTCACCCCGGCCCTGAGCCCGGTCTAGGCCGGGAAGGATCACGGTGCCGAACTGCAGGCCCTTGGCCTTGTGGATCGTCATCAACTGGAGCGAGTCGTCGGCCTCCACATCGGGAAGCGCATACAGCTCGTTCAGACTCTCCTGGAATGCTTCCAGGTCGGCCAGCGCGCCGGCTTCCTCGGCAGACTCGAGCTTGTCGAGAAAAATCGCGGCGTCCTCGAGGTCGGTCTGTGTTTCAACGCAAGCCGGCCCACCGAGCGCGAGCCACGTGCCCTCGACTCGATCTCGCAAAGAGCCGCGCAAGCGGTCGGACAAGGCCGGCGCAAGCACGCCGCGAAGTCGGAGCAACCGCTGCTGTCCGGAGACAGATAGCCCGCCAAGGCGCGCATCGTCGTGCATGAGCTCCCACAGCGTGGTTTCAACGCGCCCTTCGGTCTCAGCAAGCGCCGCAAGGTCGGCAAGCGGCAGCCCGCACCAAGGCGCACGCATCAGCGCGAGCCAGGCGATCCGATCTGCCGGGTGGGAGAGCGCGCGAGTAAGGGCGAGCAGGTCTTGCACGACCTGGCGCTCTCCTAATCGCTCAATTTCGACTGCGCGAAAACGCAACCCCGCTTCCTTGAGGGCCGGCACAATCTCGGTCAGCACCGACCGGCTACGCACGAGGATCGCGCAGGTCTCCCCGGGCAGTTCCCGGCGCGCTTCGTGGACCAAATTGACGACACGGCGTGCTTCGTCGAGCCGCTCGGTAAAGCCGTGCCATGTCACGGCCTCCCCTTTCATCGGCCCGCTATGCGGATTCGAGGGCGAATACGGCACGGCGCCGATGGCCTCGTCTTCCGAGGCCGGCAGGATTTGAGCAAAGGCACGGTTTACCCACTCGACAATGCCGGCCTGCGAGCGAAAGTTGGTCGACAACCGGAGCGGCTCAAGCCGCACGTTGGGCAAGCCCTCGCGCCGCGCGCGCAGGAACAGGCCCACCTCGGCTTCACGAAAACGGTAGATCGACTGCATAGGGTCGCCGACAGCGTAGAGCGTGCGCCCATCGCCCTGCTCCCATCCGGCCGTCAGCCGCTCTAGCAATTCCCACTGTGACCCGGAAGTGTCCTGGAACTCATCCACCAGCACATGGCTGATGCGCGAATCGAGCGACAGCAAGAGGTCGGTCGGGTTGTCAGGTGAGCCGAGTGCACGCACGGCGCCCTGGGCGATCTCCGTGAAATCGACTTGGCCGCGCTCTGCAAATACGACTTTCAGTTCCGCGGCCGCCAACGGAAGCAGCCCGACGATCGCGCCCAGCACTTCCCATTGCGCATCGCTGTAGCGCGGAGCTGGCAGCGCGAGCAGCGCCTGCAACGCTTCGCGCAGCCCGTCGATTCCGACCAAGTCAGACGGCGCAGGAGGGCGCTTTCTCCAGTCGCCTTTTTTCGTGAGCACCTTGATGGCCAGGTCCTCGCAAGCCTCGGGATGCAGCTCGCATGCTCGCGCAAGGATCCGCTCACGCTCGGATCCCAAGGCTGCCTCCAGGTCCGCCCGCGAGAGCGCTTCGCCCGTTTTGCGCATCCACTGGTCGCGCTTGCCGAGCATGCCGGCAATCAGTTGCACGAGTGACGCGGCGTTGCAATCCAAGTGGGTGAGCAGGCGGGCCACATGCGCGGCCACCGGGTGATGCGCCTCTTCGAGCAACGCAAGCGTGCGGCGAGCGGCCTCGCGGTGGAGCTCGCGAGCATCCTCGACAATGTCGGGCTGCGCGCCGAACCCGGCGAGCACAGGCATCTGGCGCGTAAGCGACGCGCAAAGCGCATCGATCGTCTGGATCTTCAGCCGGCATGCAATCCCCGCCGCCTCCATGCCTTGCGTCTTACGGAGTTCCGCCTGCACCCGGAGACGCATTTCGGCTGCGGCCTTGCGCGTGAAAGTGATGGCAAGGACTTCCTCGGGAGCCTGGACAGTCCGGAGCAATGCGACGAAACGCTGCACCAGGAGCTCGGTCTTGCCGGAGCCCGCGGGCGCCTGCACGATGAACGAGTGGCTCGGGTCCAGCGCGCGCCGCCTTGCTTCAGCATCGGCGACAGGAACGGTGCTCATTCGGCGTCCCCG
>JANXRZ010000059.1 GCA_025352885.1 Pseudomonadota bacterium
AGGTCGATCTGCGGCTGGTAGTGAAGAACCAGTTCCCCGCGGTCCAGTGCCAGCCTGAGGCCGTTGCGGATGCTGAGGTGCTCGGTCGCCTCGACATTCATGTGCTGGTCGAAGAACCGGTAAGTATTGCGGCCGGATTTCTTCGCGCGGTACATGGCCGTATCGGATTTTTTGAGCAGCGCGTCGAAATCCTCGCCGTCGGCCGGGTAGGACGCGATGCCGATGGACACCGATGTTGTGAGCTCGGTGCCGTCGATTTCGAAAGGCGCCTGCAGCTGTGCCATCAGCTTGTCCACGATGGGCGTAACCATTTCCGAGCTGGCGAGATCGGTGAGCATCACGAGAAACTCGTCGCCCCCCTGCCGGCTGATGGTGTCCGTGTCGCGGACGCACAGGCGCATGCGCGCGGCGATCTGCTTGAGCAGCGAATCGCCCGCCGCGTGGCCAAGCGAATCGTTGATCGTCTTGAAGTTGTCCAGATCGAGAAAGAGCAGCGCAACGGTCGTGTGAGCACGGTCGGCGCGGGAGGTAGCCTGCTTCATTCTGTCCCGGAAGAGCGCCCGGTTCGGCAACTCGGTCAGCGGGTCATGGTAGGCAAGAACGTGGATGCGTTCTTCGGCCTGCCTTCGATCGGTGATGTCCCGGAAGCTCCACACGCGCCCGACCGGCTTGCCCTCAACGAACTGCGGGCACGAATAACGCTCGAAGGTTCGCCCGTCGTTGAACTCGATCGTGTCGAAGCTCTCTGCTTCGGGGGTGGCGTACACCTCCTCGATCTTAGTCGTGAAGGCTTCGGGGTCTTTTACCTGCCCGGCCGCGTAGGCGAGCATGCGCGCGTCGTCCCGCGACTCGACGAGGTTTGCCGGGATGCGCCACATGTCCACGAAGCGCCGGTTGTAGCGCGAAACGTTCTTGTCGGCGCCGACCACGAGAATCCCGTCCGCAGTGGACTCGAGCGTCGCGCTCAGGAGGGAGACGGCCGAACGCAGCGCATCTTCGGAACTCTTGCGCGTAGTGATGTCGTGCCCGACGCCCCGGTACCCGGTGAACGCACCCCCGGGCGCGAAGATCGGCTCGCCATTGATGATCAGGTGGCGCTCCATCGCGTTTGCGTCGAGCCTCGAGAAGGTAAAGCCATGGAACGGCTCGTGCGCATCCATGCGGGCGCGGTGCTGCGCCCAGCCCTCTCGGCCAGGACTGATCGAGGGTAAGTCCCATCGGGCCTTGCCGATCAACTCTGTGGGCGTGTGGACTGCCCGGTGGCGTGCGCCGTGGCTGATCTGCACGATCCGGTGCGCCGCGTCCGTCTCCCAATAGAAGTCGGAGGAGAGCTCGGTCAGGCTGCGAAAGCGCGCTTCGCTTTCGCGCAGGGATCGGAAAGTGTTCGCCTGAATGGCCGCCAGGCGCAGGACCTGCCCGAGGGTCCCGCGGTTCAGCTGGCTCTTGTGCAGGAAATCGTATGCGCCGCGAGCAATGGCCTGCTCGTGCAGTTCCGCGCTGTCCTCGACGGTGAGCACGACGATCAGGCAATCGGTCGACTCCACCAGCCGCTCGAGCGTCGCCAGGCCCTTCGAGTCGGGCACGTTGAGGTCGGCCAGGATGAGGTCGTAAGTGCTTGCGGCCAGGCGTTCGAGCGCCGCCCGCAAGGTGACCACGGGCTCGAAAAACGAATCCGGCGCGAGGGCGGCGAGGTACGTCTTGACGATCTGCGTCGTCGCCGCGACGTCCTCGAGCAGCAGGACCCGGATGGGAGTCTTGTGGCCGGGAGGGGAGTGTTCGATGGTTGAGCGGATCAAGGAGGGCAAATTCCGGGGAACTGACGTGAGAATCAGGTTGAAGGGGGCCTCTTTGCGCGGCGAAGGCCTTCGAGCACCTTCGAGAACGCTTGGCGCCGGACGGCGGCCGTGTCGTGGGTCGAATGCTCAGTCCCATCGGCAGCGCTCTCGAGCCGGCTCAGCTTGTCAAAAACCTCGAGGGCGCGGCCTGCATCATAGCCGGACGCATACAGGACAGCCGCGCCGATCGCGTCGGCTTCGCGCTCCTGGAGACGGGCAGTCGGCCTGAAAAGCTCGGCATACGCGTCGGCGGAAAAGAATTCCCGCAATGCGCTGCCCGCGGTCGGCGCCTTGTCCTTGCCGAGCCGGTCGGCGACGAAGGACAATTTTTCGGAAGGATGGCCCGCGACGACGTGGGCGACTTCGTGCGCGAGCAGTAACGCCAATTCATCGTCGGTCATCTGGAGCTGGCGCACGAACGTGGCGTCCACAAGGACCGTGCCCCCCGGAAAAGCGACCGCGCCGTGGCCAAAGTCATCGATCAGCAGGGACCGCCAGGCCGATCCTGCATGCCTGGGGAAAAGTCCGCCGGCCGCGCGTCCGACAGCCGTGATGATCGCGTCGATTCGCGCGTTCAGGTCCGGGTCGCGGTCCACCAAGTTCTCCTGGACCGCTTTTCGCACGTAGCTCGCGCCGAGGGAGCGCCAAACTGCTGTCGACTCGGGTTCCGGGTAGGCCGCGGGTGTCAGGTAGCGAAGCGGCTGGGGGATCTGCGCATGGCAGCAATTAGACAAGGCGAACAAAACGGCCGCGATTCCGGTTCTTTTCATGGCTCCCCCGAGCGTTGGTTCTGGACCGGTTTTACCAGAAAAGCCGCTCGGGGAGCGTTGCATTTTTGGCGTTGCGTCCCCTGGTTAACAGATAGCGCGGCGCCGCCGGCGTAGCCTCGATCCCCCCGTGTCCGGAATGGAGACCGATCATGCGATTCTTTCCACGTAGCAAGGTTGTTCCCCTGGCACTGGTGATTGCTTGCGGCGCTGTGTCGGGCCAAACCAGTGTCGACACCGACCGTATAAGCAGGCGATGCACAGGTGCGACGCTGGGCACGGACGCAGGCGCGCCCTGTGCAGACGACGTCGTGAGGGACCGCGGAGGCTCGCCCTACGTCGTTCGTCCGCCGAATGCCCCGGTCCGTTCAGGCGATCCCTCCACGACGGGCGGCGTCACCATCCCCGGCACGCCTTCAACCTCGACAGGCACGGCGCCTGGGATGCCTTCCACTTCTACGGGGACCACGCCGGGTGCTCCCGTTACATCGGCCGGAACCTTGCCGGGCGCCCCCATTACTTCAAGTGGCCCGGCGCCCGGACTCGGCGCGCGCTCTGGTACGAGCTCAGCGGGGCGTGCGACACGATAGAACACCGATCGCCTTTGCCAGGGTTGGTCGAGAGGGCGGCGGGACCGACTATCATGCGCGGATGGACAGCCTCCTTCCGCTTGCAGAGCAGGCAGCCGTTCTCCTGAAAGCACGCAAGGAAACGATTGCAGTCGCCGAATCCTCCACCGGCGGCCTCATTGCCGCCGCGCTCCTTTCCGTATCGGGTGCGTCCGCCTATTTTCTCGGCGGTGCAGTCGTATACACGCGCCAGGCAAGGCGCCTGCTCATGGACCTGCCCGATTCGGCCGTCGCAGGGATGCGCTCGGCCTCCGAGCCTTATGCGTTTCTGCTCGCCAAAACGGCGCAGCAGCGCTTTTCCGCGACCTGGGGCCTCTCCGAAACCGGCGCAACCGGGCCGACGGGTAACCGCTACGGGGATGCCGCAGGGCATTCATGCATGGCAATAGCCGGGCCAGTCGAGCGGGCGATCACGCTTGAGACCGGATGCGCCGACCGCACTCAGAACATGCGGGCGTTTTCCGCACGCGCCCTCGAGTTTCTGATCGAGCATTTGCGCGAGGGCCGATGAAGCGCAGCGCGCTCGCGGTGCTGCGCGAAACGTTCGGTCACGCAGGGTTCAGGGGAGCGCAAGAAGAAATCATCGGCCATGTCGCTTCGGGCGGCGATGCGCTGGTCCTGATGCCCACGGGCGGGGGCAAGTCCCTGTGTTACCAGGTCCCTTCGCTCCTGCGTGAGGGCACCGGGATCGTCGTATCGCCCTTGATTGCACTCATGCAGGACCAGGTGGCCGCATTGAAGCTCGTCGGCGTTCGCGCGGCCTTCCTCAATTCTTCGCAGGACGCGGATACGGCGCGTACGGTCGAGCGTGCGCTGCTGGCCGGCCACCTCGACCTGCTGTATGTCGCGGCCGAGCGGCTCACGCTGCCACGCTGCCTCGACCTGCTCGCCAAGTCGAAAATCGCTCTCTTTGCGATAGACGAAGCGCACTGCGTGTCGCAATGGGGTCACGACTTCAGGCCGGAATACCTGCAGCTTTCGGTCCTGCAGGAACGGTTTGCGGACGTCCCGCGCATTGCGCTGACCGCAACCGCCGATCCGCAGACCCGCACCGAGATCGCGACACGGCTTGGCTTGGATGGCGCGCGCCTGTTTGTCTCGAGCTTCGACCGGCCGAACATCCGCTACACGATCGTCGACAAGGCCGACCCGCGGGCGCAGTTGCTTCGCTTCATTCGTGAGGACCATATGGGCGAGGCGGGGATCGTGTACTGCCTTTCGCGTCGCAAGGTGGACGAAACTGCCGCATGGCTGGCGGGGCAGGGCGTGAACGCGCTGGCTTATCACGCTGGGCTGGAGACCCAGACCCGCACCGAGCACCAGGCAAGATTCCAAAGCGAAGACGGGATTGTCATGGTTGCCACCATCGCATTCGGCATGGGCATCGACAAGCCCGACGTCCGCTTCGTCGCACACCTCGACTTGCCGAAAAGCATGGAGGGTTATTACCAGGAAACCGGGCGCTCAGGGCGGGACGGCCTGCCTGCCGACGCGTGGATGGCGTACGGACTCGCAGACCTCGTGCTCCAGCGCAGGCTCATCGAACAGTCGGAGGGCAGCGAAGCGTTCAAGCGCGTGTCTGGCGCGAAGCTCGATGCGCTCTTGGGCCTCTGTGAAACCGCGGGCTGCAGGCGAGTGCGCCTGCTCGGGTATTTCGGCGAAGACAGCCGTCCTTGCGGTAATTGCGATACCTGCCTCGCGCCGCCTGGCACGTGGGATGCAACCGATGCTGCGCGCAAGGCGCTCTCCGCGATCTATCGAACGGGCCAGCGGTTTGGCGCGGTGCATCTCATCGATGTGCTCAGGGGCAAGTCCGGCGAGCGCGTGACCCGCTGGGATCACGACAAGCTCGGCGTCTTCGGCATCGGCGCTGACATCGACGAAGCGAACTGGCGCAGCGTGTTCCGCCAGTTGGTTGCGCTGGGTTTCACTCAGGTCGATCACGAAGCGCACGGCGCGCTCAAGCTCACCGCGGCGAGCCGTAACGTGCTGAAAGGCGAGCAGTCCGTGGAAATGCGCAAGGTCGTCGCGCGAGCAAAGAGTGCCTCCGCCGGGCGGGCGAGCGTGTCTGCTGCGCTTTCAGGCGATGCTCTCCCCCTCTTCGACCGATTGAAGGCCTGGAGGGCGGGTGAGGCACGAAGCCAGGGCGTGCCGGCGTATGTAATCCTCCATGACAGTACGTTGGCCGAGATCGCCCGGACCAAACCCCGGACGCTCGATGCTCTGGGAATGATCGGCGGGATAGGTGCGTCGAAGCTCGCGAAATACGGTGAGGCGCTGGTCGGCCTGGCCGGCGCAGAATTAAGTGAAAGTCCATGAAAACATGGCGTAAAAGGTCGCAAAACATGGCGTGAAACGCCCTGCCTGCGCTAAAATCGCGGGCTTTTTAGCCCTTTCAACTGTCCGCGGGTTCGGCATGGCTTTGATTGTCCAAAAATACGGCGGCACTTCCGTCGGCTCGACCGATCGCATCAAAAACGTTGCGCGTCGCGTCGCCAAATGGCGCGCGGCCGGTCACGACGTGGTGGTGGTGGTTTCGGCGATGAGCGGGGAAACCAATCGGCTGATCGGCTTGGCCAAGCAACTCCAGGACACTCCGGATCCGCGAGAGCTCGACCAGGTCGCTTCGACCGGCGAGCAAGTCACGATCGGGCTCACGGCGATGGCCTTGCAGGCGCTCGGCCAAAAGGCTAAGAGCTATACCGGCGCACAGGTGCGCATTCTTACCGACGATGCCTATACGCGTGCCCGGATCATCTCGATCGACGAGCACCGCATCCGTGAAGACCTGAGGCAGGGGTGTGTCGTCGTGGTGGCCGGATTCCAGGGGGTCGACGAGAACGGCACGATCACGACGCTCGGCCGTGGCGGCTCCGACACAACCGGCGTAGCGCTTGCGGCTGCGCTTGGCGCGGACGAATGCCAGATCTATACGGATGTCGACGGGGTCTATACGACCGATCCGCGCATCGAGCCCAAGGCGCGGCGGCTCAAGACCATCACCTTCGAGGAAATGCTCGAGATGGCGAGCCTCGGGTCGAAGGTCCTGCAGATCCGTTCCGTTGAATTTGCCGGCAAGTACAAGGTGCGCCTGCGCGTGCTCTCGAGCCTGACCGACCCGCTGATCCCGGTCGACGAAGAGTTCGCCTCCGGCACGCTCATTACTTTCGAGGAAGACCCCACCATGGCCATGGAACAAGCAGTCATCTCAGGCGTTGCGTTCGCGCGCGACGAGGCGAAGATCACGGTGCACGACGTGCCCGACCGCCCCGGCATCGCATATGCGATCCTGGGGCCGATCGCGGATGCCAAGATCGATGTGGACGTCATCGTCCAAAACGTCGGCCATGACGGCATGACGGACCTTTCCTTCACGGTGAACCGGGGCGATTTCGCCCGCGCGATGGGCATCCTCAAGGGTCAGGTGCAGCCGCACATCAAGTGCCGCGACGTCTCGGGCGATGACAGGATCGCGAAGGTGTCCCTGGTGGGCCTCGGCATGCGCTCCCACGTGGGCATTGCCTCCCAGATGTTCCGCACGCTGGCCGAGGAGGGGATCAACATCCAGATGATCACCACCTCTGAAATCAAGATCTCGGTTGTCCTGGACGAAAAGTACATGGAGCTGGCCGTCCGGGTGCTGCACAAGGCTTTCGAGCTCGACCAGGCGTGATTCCTGCGAGCGTTTTTAGGGGATAATCAGGTCATCTTTGGTTGTCCGAGTGGGCCAACGCCGTCAGGCGTTCCTTCATCTTCGGGGCGTAGCGCCCCCGAAGCCGCTCTGGCAGTCCGAGTGAGCGAAGCGAACGGAGAGCTGCCCGAGTGGCTGAAGGGGGCGCCCTGCTAAGGCGTTATACGGGGTCAACCCGTATCGAGGGTTCGAATCCCTCGCTCTCCGCCACAGAGTTTATATAACTATCTGATAAATATAACTAATACACTAGATAGTTAGCATCCAAGACCACATTTCGTACCACATATTTTAGACGCTGTACTGCCGCCAAAGCG
>JANXRZ010000102.1 GCA_025352885.1 Pseudomonadota bacterium
CCGGCAGGATGTCCTGGAAGCGCATGACCGCCTGCGAATAGGCCGCTTCCACTTCCGCACGCTCACCCCAGGCTTCAACGATGCAATCGATCGGACCATGCTGCAAATGCAGGCGGCCATCGGGAAATCTCGCGTGGACGGGCTCGCTCAAGGCTTTCGACTCGTGGGATCGGATGCCAAATGGGACGCCCACTCTAGTGTCGTCTTTTCGTGCGGGCAAGCGGCTGCGGTCCAGACGTTGCGGTTCCCGCACGGGCGTGGGCACAATGCGCCTCGCCTCATCAGCCAATCAGCCCGACGAAAAATGCACGCTGATTCGAACCCCGCCCATCGCCGCAGCCTGATCCAGAATCCGAGGCTGCCTTACTGCGTGCTGGCCGTCGGCATAGCACTTTCGATTGCATTGTCCGTGTGGACCTCGCACCTGCTCGAAAGGGAGGCGCGCCAGAAATTCGAGAATGCGGCAGCCGACGCGCGCGCGGCAATCGACACTCGCATCCAGGCGTATGCAAGCATCCTGCTCGGCGTGCGCGGCCTCTTCAGTGCGCATGCGGTGAGCCGCGACGAAATTCACCGCTATATCGCAAGCTTCGACCTTGCGCGCCGCTATCCCGGCGCGCAGGTCCTGCATTTCAGCCGCCGCATCCCGGCGCCGGAAAAGGCGGCGTTCGAGCAAGCCGTCAAAGGCGACACCTCCGTCGATCCGCGCGGCTATCCGGAATTCAAGATCCGGCCGCCCGGGGACAGGGCGGAGTACGTCGTGGCGCAATTCGTCGAGCCCATGGCCGGTAACGAGCGCGCGCTCGGCCTCGATCTTGGCGGCGACCCAGCGCGCCTCGCCGCCTTGAACCACACACGCGATTCGGGGGACCTCACAGCCTCCGGGCCGATCGCGCTTGCGCTCGACCCGGCCAAGCACCCGGGATTCTCGATGCGCTTGTCGATCTATGGCAGGGATGCGCCAGTCGCGACGCTGGAGCAGCGGCGCGAAGCCTTCATCGGCGCGGTGAGCGCCTCGTTCATCGTCATCGACCTCATGCGTGGCGTCCTGAGCGAGCAGTTCCTGCGGCAGGCGCGCATCCGCATCTACGACACGGGATTCCTGGACAATCCGGGCGGGCCGCTCGCGGCCTCGCCCGAAACGCTGATGTTCGACAGCAACCGCCTGGTGGCCGCGGCGAAAGCCCCTGCCGCTCCGGCCGGCGACGAAAAAGCCCTCATGACGACCGAGTCGACGCTCGAAGTCGGTGGGCGCCGGTGGACCCTCCACGTGGACGCGCGGGAAGGGTTCGGCGATGCTTCGGACCGCTGGCCGCCGATCGCAGTGCTGCTTGCCGGGATTGCGATCAGCCTGCTCGTGTATGGGCTGATCCGTTCGCTCGCAAGCGTGGGCAAGCGAGCGGTGGAACTGGCGAACCGCATGACGGCCGACTTGAGCCGCAGCGAGGAAACTTTGCGCATGACTAACGAGCGGCTGCAGATGCTGGTGCAGTCCTCGCCGCTCGCGATCTACACGCGCGACGTGGACGGATTGCTCACGAGCTGGAACCCGGCGGCGGAAAAAATGTTCGGCTGGAAAGCCGAGGAAGTGCTCGGCAAGCCCTTGCCCTCGGTACCTGTCGACGGGCGGACCGAGTCGGATGCCCTGCGCAAGCGCCTCTTGTCTGGAGAAGACCTGCTCAAGTTCGAAGGGACGCGCCACCGCCGGGACGGCACGGCAATCGTGATCGATGCCTTCATGAGCCCGCTGCGCGATGCGGCCGGCCGCGCCGACGGGATCATCACGGTCTCGGCCGACATCACTGAAAAGAAGCACGCGCTGTCCCTCTTGCGCGAGAGCGAGCGGCGGTTTTCCGACGTCGTCGATGCGGCAGGCGAATACGTGTGGGAGATCGATGCGGAGACGCGCTACGTGTACCTCTCCGGGCGCGTCGAGCAGATGATGGAGTACGCCGTGGAGGAGATGCTCGGCCGCAAGGTGTCCGAGTTCTGGCCCGACGGCGAAGGCGAGCGCGTGAGGGAGTGGTTCAAGCGCAATGCGCCGGGCCGGCAGCGATTCCACAACCTCGAGCATCGCGCGGTGACTCAGTCCGGGCGGATCATCTGGCAGCGCATCAGCGGCGTTCCGGTCTTTGGACCGGATGGCCGGTTGAGCGGCTACCGGGGCACCGGGCTCGATGTCACCGAGCGCAGGCTGGCCGACCAGCGCCAGGCGATGGAGCACTCGATCACCCAGGCGCTTGCCACCGCCGAGACGCTCCCCGAAGCGGCCTCGCACGTGCTTCGGATCATTTGCCAGGCGCTCGGTTGGGCGTGCGGCGCCCACTGGCAACGGGAAGACGAAGCCGGGATGCTCTACTGCGTCGAAACCTGGCACGTCGATTCGCCCGAAGTGGCTGACTTCGTTGCGGCGAGCGCCGCGAGCGTTAACGAGGCGCCCGCCTGGCACGCTGGGGCGCCCGGCGTGGTCGAAGGAGGACTCGTGCGCCGCGTCTGGGCGACAGGGGACCCGGTGTGGATCCGAGATGTCACCGTCGAGCCCAGGTTCCGCCGGGCGGACATCGCCCGCAAAGCGAACCTCCGGTGCGCCTTTGCGTTCCCGGTCATGGCCGGCGAGCGCCCGATCGGCGTGATCGAATTCTTCGGCCGCGATATGGAAGAGCCGGACCGGGCGCTGCTGCAAGTGGTGCATGCCGTCGGCAACCAGATCGGCCAGTTCGTTGCGCGGCGCGCGGCCGAGACTGCCATCCGCGACGCAAATGCGGCGCTCGAGCGCCAGGCGGAAGAACTCGCGCGATCGAACGCCGAGCTGCAGCAGTTTGCCTATGTGGCCTCGCACGACCTGCAGGAGCCGCTGCGCATGGTGTCGAGCTACACGCAGCTCATCGTCAAGCGCTACGGGGGCCAGCTCGACAACGACGCCAAGGAGTTCATGGAATACATCGTGGACGGCGCGGCGCGCATGAAGCGCCTGATCGAGGATTTGCTGGCCTATTCGCGCGTCGGCACGCGGGGCCACGAATTCGTCGCGACTGAATGCGAAACCGCCCTGCGCAAGGCGCTCCTCAACCTTCGGGGCGCAGTCGAAGCGAGCGGGGCGGTCGTGACGCATGACGTGCTGCCGGTCCTGCACGCCGACCCCTCGCAGCTCGTGCAGCTTTTCCAGAACCTCATCGGCAATGCGATCAAGTTCAAGGACGCCGATGTTCCACGCATCCATATAAGCGCACAGGAACTGGCCGACGAGTGGATGATCAAGGTGCAGGACAACGGGATAGGCATCGACCCGGAATATTTCGAGCGCATCTTTGTCCTGTTCCAGCGCCTTCACGGCAAGGCGGAGTACCCGGGAACGGGCATTGGCCTCGCGATCTGCAAGAAGATCATCGACCGCCATGGCGGGCGTATCTGGGTCGAATCGGAACCGGGACAAGGCAGCGCCTTTTGCTGTACGCTGCCAAAAAATTCGCAGGCTGAAACGGCATATCCGGACCGCAGCGCGGAGACCGTTCAGGCGAGCGCATAACGCAATAAGAACAGGAGGCGTGCCGTGGCCAGTAGGGCAGACTCGTTAGCTCCGCCGGTGGAGATCCTGCTGGTCGAAGACAATCCGGGCGACGTGCGGCTTACGCGTGAAGCGCTTCGCGAAGGAAAGGTCTACAACAACCTGCACTGGGCCAAGGACGGCGTCGAGGCGCTCGAGTTTCTGCGCCAGGAAGGCGCGCATGCAAAGGCTCCGCGCCCCGACATCATCTTGCTCGACCTCAACCTGCCGAAAAAAGACGGCCGCGAGGTGCTCTTGTCGATCAAGAATGACGACCGCTTCAAACAGATCCCCGTGGTCGTGCTGACGACCTCGGAGGCCGAGGAGGACGTCCTGCGCAGCTACGAGCTGCATGCGAACTGCTACATCACCAAGCCGGTCGACTTGGAAAAGTTCATCACCGTCGTGCAGTCGATCGACCGGTTCTGGCTGACGATCGTCACCCTCCCGCCCACGAGGTGACGAACGTGGACGTGTCGGCGCTGGACGGGCTCCAGACCGTCCTGCTGATCGAGGACAATCCGGGCGACGCCCGCCTGATCCGGGAAATGCTCCTCGAGGAACCGGCCTCCCCCTTCCACTTGGACTGCGCCGATCGCCTCACCCGCGGGCTCGAGTCGCTCGCGAAGGGCGATGTCGCGCTCGTGCTGCTCGACCTGTCGCTGCCGGACAGCCAGGGCCTGGAAACTTTCGCAAAAGTCTACGCGCACTCCCCGAAGATCCCGATCATCGTGCTCACCGGCAACGACGACGAGGCACTCGCGCTGTCCGCGGTCAAGAGCGGCGCGCAGGATTACCTGGTCAAAGGCAAGACCGACAAGCAGTTGCTCGTGCGCGCGATGCAGTATTCGATCGAGCGCAAACGCTACCAGGAAGAGCTCGAGCGCCAGGCCAACTACGACGGCCTCACCGGGCTGCCGAACCGGCACCTGCTGAACGACCGCCTCAAGCAGGCCGTGTTCGCGCAGCGCAACCCGCGCTCGATCTCGGTGGTGTTCATCGACCTCGACCATTTCAAGGTGATCAACGACAGCCTCGGGCACAACGCCGGCGACGAAGTCCTGCAGCATGTGGCCGAGAGGCTGCGCCTGGCGGTGCGTGACGGCGACACGGTCGCGCGTCTCGGCGGCGATGAATTCGTGCTGATCCTCGCGGACCAGACCAAGGAAGACGTGATCTTCCGGGCAATGAACCGGATCATCGGCAAGGTGAGCGAGCCGCTGACCATCGGCAGCCGCGAGTTCAACATCACCTGCAGTGCCGGTATCAGTGTCCACCCGCAGGATGGCACGGACGTGGAGACGTTGCTCCAGAACGCCGATGCAGCGATGTACCGCGCCAAGGCTCACGGGCGCAACAACTTCCAGTTCTACACTTCCGAGATGAACGCGCTCGCCAACGAGCGCCTGTCGCTCGAGCACAGCCTGCGCCGCGCGCTCGAGCGGAAGGAGTTGCTGCTCTACTATCAACCGCGCGTGAACCTCGCCACGGGCGTGATCGACGGGGTCGAGGCGCTCTTGCGCTGGCAGCATCCCGAGCACGGGCTCATCCTGCCGGGTCGGTTCATCGCGCTTGCGGAGGAAACCGGACTCATCGTGCCGATCGGCGAGTGGGTGTTGCGCACGGCGTGCTCGCAGAACCTTGCGTGGCAGAAAGCCGGGCTACCCGCAGTGGCGGTGTCGGTGAACCTTTCGGCGCGACAATTCTGGGGCGGGGGCTTGGCGCGCATGGTGGGCGCGGCGCTTACCGAGACCGGCAGCAACCCCGTTCACCTGGAGCTCGAACTGACTGAGAGCATGGTCATGCACGATGCCGAGACGGTGATTGCGACGCTGCGCGAACTGAAGGACCTCGGCGTGCAACTCTCAGTCGACGACTTCGGTACCGGATACTCAAGCCTGAGCTACCTGAAGCGGCTTCCGGTCGATGCCCTCAAGATCGACGGGGCATTCGTGCGTGATATCGACGCCGGCGGCGACGGCGAGGGTGACAGCGGCATCCTGGCCAAGGCCATCATTTCACTCGGCCACAGCCTGCGCCTTAAGGTCGTGGCGGAAGGTGCGGAGACCGGCAAGCAGGTCGATTTCCTGCGCGAGCAGCGCTGCGACGAGGTGCAGGGCTATTACTTCGGCAGGCCCATGCCCGCCGAGGAATTTGCGAGCATGCTCAAGTCGGGCACCGGGATCCCACAGCCCGGCTGCCCGCCTTCGGATTAGGCGAAGTCCGAGGACTGCACTCGCTTCACGCCGGCCTTGGTCATGTCGGCCCAGGCCTTGGCGACCGAGCCGTTCAGGTCGATGCCACGCGAGGCGTCCTCGATGACCGAAGCCCTGAAGCCGGCCTTCCGCGCGTCGAGCGCCGTCCAAGCAACGCAGAAATCGGTCGCAAGTCCTGCAACGTACACTTCCTTGATGCCGCGCGCCTTGAGATACGCGGCGAGGCCCGTGCTGGTCTTGCCGTCGGCTTCGGTAAAGGCTGAGTAGCTGTCGGTGTCCTTGTGGAATCCTTTGCGGATCACGAGTTGCGCCTGCGGGATGTCGAGGTCCTTGTGCACGGCGGCGTCCTGCGAGCCCTGCACGCAGTGGTCCGGCCAGAGCACCTGCGTGCCGTAGCGCAGCTTGGTCGTCTCGAACGGCTTCTTGCCCGCGTGGCTGGAAGCGAACGATGCGTGGCCCGTCGTATGCCAGTCCTGCGTCACGACGACGTTCTCGAACCCCTTGGCAAGCTTGTTGATGATCGGCACGACCTGCTCGCCGCCCTTGACCGGCAGCGTACCGCCGGTGACGAAGCAGTTCTGCACATCGACCACGATGAGTGCGCTGTCCGCGCCCGGCTTGATCGGCGCAGCCCACGCTCGCTGGCCAAGGCCTGCCAGGGCAACGACGCCAAATGCGGCAACCGCTTTGAGACTTTCACGACGCTTGCTATCCATGGGGTTCTCCTTCGATGGGCCAGGGGTTGGGAGTGCGCCAGGCTTCGGCGCGAAACGACGCTGACCGCAGGACGTCCTGCAGTCGAACGACCTTGCCCATGTGCCCGCCCATCGCCGCGTACGCGGACAATGGGAGGGTGAATTCGATCGGCAGCACGAGCGCCGGCGTCGGCACGTAGCCGAACGAGTTGTCCGGCATTGCGAGGATGTCGACCATGACCGTGATCCCGCCGCCCGGCCAGACGTAGACCGGCGCGCCGCCGCAGGTGACCCGCGTGATCAGGTCTTTCACCGAGCGCGTAAGGCGGACGGGATTTTCGGTCACGCCTGCCCGCAAGCTTCCGCCGGCACCGCCCATGAAGAGCACGCTGCACAAGGCTGGCTCGCAATTCTCTGCGATGCGATCGACTACGACCTTTACCGGATCAGGCATCGGCGCTTTATGTGGCTTGAGGTTCTCGTCGAGCACGAACCACTCTGCATCCTCGCCGGTGGTCGAAACCATGAGCAGGCGTAGGCCGGGCCACGCGGTCTTCGGGTCGATCCTGTCGATGATCGAAAGCGGGTCTTCAACATTGGTGCCGCCCCAGCCCGATCCCGGTTCGGCCACCTTGAAGTAGCGGCCCGGCGTCGACTTGCGGCCGCGCACGCGGATGCCCGCTGGCTTCATGTCGAGGAACCTGCCGGCCTGGTGCTCCGTCAGCACGCCGGTGATGTGGTCATCGACCACGATCACTTCGTCGCAATGATCGAGCCATTGCTGCGCGAAGATGCCGATGGTCGCCGAGCCGCAGCCCACGCGCATGCGTTCCTCGCGCTCGCCGTTCACGACCGGCGGCTTGCCGGCCTGCACGAGCACAGTGGAGCCGCCGTCGATCGAAACCTCGACGGCTTCCTTGTTGGAGAGCTTCAACATCGCGTCGCAGGTCGCGTTGCCTTCCTTCTTGCTGCCGCCGGTCAGGTGATGGACGCCGCCGAGCGCAAGCATCTGCGAGCCGTACTCGGCTGTAGTTACATGGCCGACCGCTTCGCCGCCCACGCGCACGGCGGCCTGCTCAGGTCCGAGCCAGCGGTCGGTATCGATCTTCAGCTTGAGGCCGCAGTAGCTGAAGATGCCTTCGGTCACCACGGTCACCATGTCCACGCCGGACATCCTGGAAGACACGATGAAGGGCGCGGGCTTGTAGTCCGGGTACGTCGTGGTCGAGCCGATGCCGGTCACAAACGTGTTCTCAGCTGAAACGAGGCTGCCGTCCCAGGGCTTGCCGGGCTCGAAGAAGGGGACGAGCCCTTTACCGCTTTCGACCGAGCGCTGGAGGATCACGAGCGGATCGCTCCGGACCAGCTTGCCTTCAAGGTTTGCGTATCGGTCACACGCCCCGGACTGGCCCTTGCGGATGCGGCAGAGCACCGGACATGCGTCGCATCGAATGACCTCGCCCGAGGCCGGCTCGACGGCCGCGCCTGCGCTTTCGGGCGCGTCCTGCGGATCGACGCGGTCGAGGGGATGGCTCATGACAGTGGCAGCAATTTGGCAGGAAACCCAGTATCCGCGCGGGCCTTAGCCATTTTTTGGCAGCAATGCCGCGCGCAGGCGGTGCGGCAGGACGGGCACTTGCCGCATGCGCACGCCGGTGGCGTTTTCGATTGCGCCAAGAATTGCGGGCGCCGTGGGAATGAGCCCCGGCTCGCCGACGCCCTTGGCGCCGTACGGCCCGAGCGGTTCGGGGTTTTCGACGAGGATGCAGTCCATCTGCGGCACGTCGCCGATCGTGGGAATCAGGTAGTCGTGCAGGTTTTCGGTCCGGCCCGGCAGGTACTCTTCCATGAGCGCAAGCCCGAGGCCCTGCACAGTGCCGCCTTGGATCTGGCCTTCGACCTGGATCGGGTTGATCGCGCGGCCCACGTCATGCGCAGCGACGATGCGCAGCACCTTCGTTGTGCCGAGCTCGAGATCGACTTCCACTTCGGCAATCTGCGCGGCGAACGCGTAGCTCGCATACGGCACGCCTTGTCCATCGGCGTCGGCCGGTGAAGTCGGCGGATCGAAGTAGCCCATGCCGATGAGGCCCTTGCGGATCGGGACGCGATGCGTGACGCCTTTCTTGCGGATCGCGATTTCGGCACCTTTGCCTCCTTTGCGCTCGAAGGAGAGCAGGTAGGCACGGTCGAGGTACTCGCCCTCGGGCGCATTCGCCATCGCGAAGACCTGCCTGCGAAGGTCGAGCGCCGCGAGCTCGGTTGCCTTGCCGGAGACGAAAGTCTGCCGCGAGGCGGACGTCTTGCCGGCGTCGGCGGTGAGGTCCGTGTCGCCGGTGATGCGCTCAATGGTGTCCATGGGCACGCCCAGCGCATCGGCCGCGATCTGCGTGAGGATCGTGTTGGATCCCTGGCCGATGTCGACGGCGCCGCTGCACAGGGTCACCACGCCCTTTCTCGAGACGCTCAGGTGCATGGTCGACGGGTTCGACAGCGACGTGTTGCCGATGCCGTACCACATGCAGCCGATGCCCACGCCGCGCTTGAGGTGCGTCGATCGCGCATTGAATGCCGCAATTTCTTTTTGCGCGCGCTGCCAGTGAGGCCGCAGTTCTTCGAGGCATTGCCCGAGCCCGGCTGAATGCTCGAGGATCTGGCCGGTGGCCGTTGCGTCGCCGGCCTTGAGCGCGTTCCTCAGACGGAACTCGAGTCGGTCGAGTCCGATTTTGTCGGCGAGTTCATCCATCAGCGCCTCATGCGCGATTGCGCCCTGCGGCACGCCGAACCCGCGGAAGGCGCCGGACGGATGGCAATGGGTGAAGAACCCCCGCCCCCGCGTGCGCACGTTCGGCACGCAATAAGGGCCGGTGGCGTGAATGGGCACCCGCGTCGCGACCGTCGGCCCCCAGCTTGCATAGGCGCCGGTGTCGAACTCGGCTTCGACTTCGCAGGCGACGAGGCGGCCTTCTGCATCACAGCCGAACTTTGCATGCACACGCGCCGGATGCCGCTTGGTCGTCGAGGCCATGCTTTCCGGCCGCGTGTAGACGCATGCGACTTTGCGGCCCGTGAGCCAGGCGGCGATGCCGATGAGCGGTTGCACGGACATGTCGAGCTTGCCGCCGAATCCACCGCCGCAGGCCGTGGGGACGATGCGCACCTGCGCGTTCTTCAGCTTCATGACGATCGCCATCTCGTCGCGGTCCATGTAGGGCGTCTGGGTCGTCACGTGGATCTCGATCCTGTCCTTGACGCGTTCTGCCCAGCCGGCCTCCGGTTCGATGTAAGCGTGCTCGACGAAGGCGGTTTCGAAATCGCCTTGCGCAACCGCCGCGCACGTTGCCAACGCTTCTGCGGCATTGCCTTTGCGCACGCCGCCGTCCTGCAGCAGGTTGCCCGGGCGGTCCGGCAGGACGAGCGCCGCGTTCGGCGCCATGGCGGCGTCCAGCCCCATGATCGGCGGCAGGACTTCGTAGGCGATCGGCAGCGTAGATGCATCGAACGCTTCTACTGCCACCCGGGACCCGACGAGCGCAACGACAGCTTCGCCACGAAAGCGCGTTTTGCCATCGGCCAGCACGGGCTGGTCCTTGATATGCGGGTAAATGCCGAATCCGTTGGAGGGGACATCTTTGGAGGTGAGGATGCGCACGAGGCCAGGGGTGCGCGCGACGACGGCGTCGAGGTCGCCGAGCGCGAACCTCGCATGATGATGAGGCGAGCGGATCACGCGCAGCCACAGCGCATCTTTAGGGATTGCATCGGCGCCGAACAGCTCCGTGCCGATCAATCTCGGCACGCCATCTACTTTGGGAACGCGTGCGCCCACTGCGCGTTCAGCTTTCGGCGGTCGGTCGAGCTTTGGGTGCGAAGCTACATCGAGCACTGCTTCGATAATCTTCTGGTAGCCGGTGCAGCGGCAGAGCACGCCTCCGAGCGCGTCTTTTACTTCGTCCTCGCCCGGTTCGGGGTTGCGGGCAAGAAGGTCCGTGGCGGCCATGAGCATGCCCGGCGTGCAGATGCCGCATTGCGCCGCGCCATGTTTCTGGAATGCGGTTTGCAACGGCGAGAGGGCGTCGGCTTTCATGAGGCCTTCGACCGTGACCACTTCGCGTCCGGCAGCCTGGCCGAGCGCCGTCAGGCAGGCGCACACCTGGTGACCGTCGAGCAGCACCGTGCAGGCGCCGCAGTCGCCGGCATTGCAGCCGATCTTGGTGCCGGTGAGATCCAGCTCGTCGCGAAGGACGTCGGCCAGGCGCGTTACCGGCGGCGCGGTCACCTTCACGGTTTTGCCGTTGACCTTCAGCGAAGTAGTCGCAGCTTTTTCCAGGAACTCCGCGTTGGGCTTGTTCATGCGCACACCGCCGCGAGCGTTCTCTTGACGACCGTCAGGGCGGCGTCGATCCGGTATGCGGCGCTTGCCCGGACGTCTTCGATGGGCTTGAGAAGCGCGAGGTGTTCAATGCGGGCGATCTCCGGCAGGCGCGCATCGAGGGGTTTTCCGGGAAGCGTGTCTTCGAGTGCCGTTAGCCGCAACGCGACAGGTGAACACGAGCCGACCGCGATCCTGGCTTTGCGAACGATACCGGCCTCGTGCTCGATTACCACGCTCGCCATGGCAATCGATATGACGAGGTACTTGCGGGCGCCGAGCTTGAGGAAGTGGCTTTTCGCCTGGAACTGCGGCTTCGGGATGAGGATGGCGGTCATCAGTTCATCCGGCCGCCTCGCGGTGCTGCGCGGTCCGAGGATGAATTTATCGAGCGGCAGCACGCGCATCGCCTTGGCGCTCGAAAGCTCTACGGTGGCGTCGAGGCCAAGCAGAGCCGGCACGCCGTCCGCCGCAGGAGAAGCGTTGCAAAGATTGCCCGCGAGCGTGCCGCTGTTCTGGATCTGCACCCCGCCGATCTCGCGTGCCGCAAGTTTTAGCCCGTCGAACACTGGCGGCAGCTTTGCTTCGAGGACGTCCGTCCAGGTGGTGAGGGCGCCGATGCGCCAGTGGTCGGGCGCCGAGCAGATGCCGCGCAACTCGCCGATTGACGTGACGTCGAGGATGGCCTCGGTCAGCGGCTTGCCGACCCGCGCCGCATAGTGATCCGTTCCGCCGGCAAGAACGGTGAACGCTCCTCGCGCAAGGTGCTGGAGCGCTTCATCTGACTGAGTAGGGCGAAGGTAGCGGGGAGCCGAGGACGCAGCCATGCGCCTATTTTGCCCCTTTTTGTCAGGTTTGAGCCTGGCCCCTTTTTGTCAGGCGGCTTTGCGTTCGGGGCGAAGCTTGAGCTCGCGAAGGCACCGGTCGATCCACTGGGCGGTGAGCTTTTCCTGCACGCCGTTCTGGCCGAGGCGCTGGTTGAGGGCGGCGAAATCGACCGAATCGAGCGGCTGGTCCTGGTTGAAGCAGGAGAAGACAAACGTCTGCTTGCCGGTTTTGGCGTCGGTATGCGGCTGGATGCACTGGGCGCAGATCTCTTTCATCATGCATTGCATCGGGGAGTTGATCGACCCGATACCGACGTGCGAATCCTTAAGGTAGGGCTTCAGCGTCCCGTGCCGGGCGAGCGCCACCGCGCCCATCATGCGGTCCGACCCGATGGCGATGATGCGGTCGCAGTCCCGGTAGGCGATGACTTGATCACCGAGCGCGCCGCCTGCGTAGGCTTTCATCGCTTCCACGATATTGCCGACGAAGGTACGGTCCTGCCGCCTCGTTGGCTTGAATCCGGGAGCTTCGTCGCTGCACCACACCACGACATCCGCAGCCTTCTCAATCTCCTCCACCTTGTATCGGTCGATCATCTTCTTGTAGCCGGCGAAGTAGAGCACCTTCGATCCGGCTGTGCGCAGGGCCTGGCCGATCGAGAACAGCACGGCATTGCCAAGGCCGCCGCCGACCAGCACGACTGTTTCATCCGACGGAATTTCGGTCGGCGTTCCCGTGGGCCCCATGAGGACGACGGGCTCGCCGGGCTTAAGGTAAGCGCACAGGTCCGCCGACCCGCCCATCTCGAGCACGATGGTGGAGAGCAGGCCCTTGCCCTTGTCGACCCATGCGCCCGTGAGCGCCAGGCCCTCCATTGCGAGCGTCGTACCCGCAACGCGCGTTGCCAGCGATTCGAAATTCTGCAGGCGATAGAACTGGCCGGGCTTGAACTTGCGGGCCGCGACCGGCGCACGCACCACGACTTCGACGATCGTCGGCGTGAGGCGCTTCACCTCGTGGACCACCGGACGCAGGTCCGTGTTGATCGATGCGAGGAAGGCTGCATCGTCGAGTTTCGACGCCGCCGGGACTTTTGCGAGCACCCCGCTCACGACCGGATAGCCTTGCTTGGCGCCGCCCATCGCTTTCACGACGTTGCCGAAGAACGAAGGGTGCAGGTCGCCGAAGAAGCTGATGAAGCGGCCATCGCCGTTGCGATGCAATAGGACGTCTTTGCGCTCGGGCTTGGAAATGGCGCGCTCCGGCTTGACCGTGTTCCCGTCTTCGTCACACGCCTCAAAATACTTGCCGTCCAGCTTGAAATTCGCCGCGTCCTCGCGTGCAAGCACGGTATTCGGCTGGGTGCCGGCGGCGACGAGCAGTGAGCGGGCCGGCAACGCGGTTGATCCGGCTTCCGCCCATTTGCCGTCCGCGCCCATTGTCTGGACGGCGAACTGGACGGCCTTTGTATGCCCGAACTCGTCGATCTCGACGCGGATGGGGGAGAGGCCCTCGGCAAACGTGATGCCTTCCTCGAGTGCCTTCTCCACCTCTTCGTGGTTCAGCGTGTAGGACGGGCTGTCGACGAGCCTGCGGCGATAAGCGATCGTCACGCCGCCCCAGGATTTAAGCAGCCCGACGTGCTCGGCAGGTGGCGCTTTACGCAAGGCGCGGCCATGCGCAATGAACTCGTCCGCAATGGCTTGTTCTTCGCGATTCCACGGGGCGCGCACGGCTTGCTCGCCTTTGCTTGCCACCAGGGAGTCGTAACGCGAAAGGAACTTCGCCACCTGGACGACGTAATAGGCAAGCGATTCGGTGGCCGTGTCGATTGCCGTCAGCCCGCCGCCGATCACGACGACCGGGAGGCGGATCTGCAGATTGGCGATCGAGTCGGCCTTCGCTGCACCCGTAAGTTGCAGCGCCATTAGGAAGTCGGACGCAGCGCGCACGCCTCGGGCAAAGCCGTTCGGGATCTCGAGCAGCGTTGGGCGGCCGGCCCCTGCAGCAAGCGCCACGTGATCGAATCCAAGCCCGCCAGTTTCACGCGATGCGAAGGCATCCTCTGCGGTGATGGTTCCGCCGAACCGCACGCCGCCGAACATCGAGAACTGCGAGCGCCGCTCGAGCAGCAGGCGGATGATCTTGAGGAAGTTCTTGTCCCAACGCACGGTGATGCCGTACTCGGCGACGCCGCCGAACCCCGCCATGACCCGATCGCTCAGGGATTCGTACAGTTCCTTCACTTCACGAATCGCCTTGAAGGGCACGCGTCTGCCCACCGGATCGACGCCGGAATACTCCGCGGGCAGCGGCTCGATCTTGAGCCCGTCAATGGCGACGACCACATGCCCGTCGTTCATCAGGTGATGCGAGAGCCCGAAACCGGCCGGGCCGAGCCCGACCACCAATACGCGCTTGCCGCTCGACCCTTTGGGGAAGGGCCGCGCAAGATGCAGCGGGTTCCAGCGCGTGAGGAGCGAATAGATCTCGAAGCCCCACGGCAGTTCCAGCACGTCCTTGAGCGTACGTGTCTCGGCTTGCGGGATGTCGACCGGCGCCTGCTTCTGGTAGATGCAGGATTTCATGCAGTCGTTGCAGATGCGATGGCCCGTCGCCGCGACGATCGGGTTGTCGACGCAGATCATGGCCAGCGCGCCGAGAGGCTCGCCCCGCGCCTTGAGGAGATGGAACTCGGAGATTTTCTCCTCGAGCGGGCACCCGGCAAGCGTCACGCCGAACACGCTTTTCCTGTATCCCCCAGCCGGTGCCTTCTCTCGCAGCCCCTTGGAGCAGGAGTCCTTGCCCTGCTCATGGCACCAGATGCAATAGTTGGCCTGGTCGAGCGCGCCGTTGAGATCCGTCCCCGCATCCGTAAGACCAAATCCTTCCCGCAGGCGCAGGTGGTCGTCGGACAACGTGTGCTGCGGGAACCCTTTCGACTCGTCAGTGTGGACGGGTACGAGACGCATGAAGTCGAGCTTGGCCGGCACCTTGAAGAGCACCCCCGCGCGATGCTTCTTTTTTCCTTCCGGGCTCGTCGTGGCCCACGCCGCGTAACGCGCGGCCAGCTCCAGCTTCGCCGCGTTCAGTGCCTCGTCCTTCTGCCACTCGGTCACATGCCACGCGAACGCGAGCTCGGTGAAAGGCTCCTCGAACAGGGTCGCCAGTTCTTTCTCGACGGTCTCGCCGTTTACCGCCGCGGCGTCCTCGGCTTTGACCTTATGCACTGCGCGCCGCTGCACGAACAAGCGCTTGACCGAGTAAATCGGCGCCAGTTCGTGATGCTGGGCCGCGAGCGCTTGCAGCTCCGATTCGATCCCGAAAAGCTTGCCCAGGAAATCTTCCAGATGCGGCGCGAGCGCAATCAGGAGCTCCGATTCCCCTTTTTCTGCCAACGCGGAAGGATCGTGGCGCGCTGCGATCAGGCGCTCGACAAGCCCATCATCGGCTTCACGCATGAAGTCGAGGAAAGCAACATCGAGCCGGACGAGGGCGTCGCGATCGTAAAGGTCGGCGAAGGAGAGGCCGAAGCGCAGAGACGGGACGGGATCATTACTGGTTATCAAGGTCTGGGCAATTTTTCAATGAAAAACATGAAATTATCGCCGACCGGCGCCCTGTGCTCAACAGGGATATTGGCGTCTCAATCAGGGTGGGATATGCCGGCACGTTGAAGGTCGCGGATGAGTGCATTGTGCTCGTCGGCTGTGAGACCACGGACCGGCGGGCGCGTCGGTCCTGCGGCCAGGCCCATCTGTGCAGCCCATACCTTGAGCGCCGCATTGGGCGGACGGCCGGTCGTGCGCATCGGTTCCATTATCCAACGGTCGTAGATGGGCCGAAGCGGGGCGAGTTGCTCGAACCCCGCGCGACAGCCTTCTAGATCACCGCTTTGAAACTTCGCGTAGTACCCGGCGATCGGTCGATGGCCGGCGCGCTGGTAGAGGTAAGGCTCGGGATCCGCGAAGAGCAGCGTTTGCCGATGCTCGGTCAGGTTCTCGAACCAGTGCTTCTCCATGGGATCGCTGACCACGACTTTTGCGCCGCAGGCCCGGCGGACCTCGACGCGATCCTTGTCATCTCCCGCCGCCTTGATGCCGCGGACATTCGGGATCTCGCAGAGCCGCGCCAGCAACGGCGGATTCAGCAGGTAGCCCGAGGCTGGCGTGTTGAACAGGATGATCTCGATGTCTGACGCCGAGCACACGGTCTCGAAGTAATCGAGCAAGGCTTCATCGGTACGCGGGCCGACCGCCGGGTTCATCAGCGTCGCGTAATGGCAGCCCGAGGCCGCGGCGTGACGAATCAAGTCGATCGTCTCGGTCGGGGAGTGATGGGTGCAGTTCGGCGCAAGTCCCAGCCGGCCTCCGGCAGCCGAAGCGAGCGTTTCGACGACCAATTTTCTCTCAGGCAGCGTGAGCGACCAGTACTCGCCCATGAGACCGCAAAAGAACACGCCTTTCAATTGGAGGGCCTGGGTGTAGATGTCGGCGTTCTTCCGCAGCCCCTCGGTATCGAGCGCCCCGTCCGGCCGGAAAGGCGTATGAATGGCGGCCCAGATGCCGCCCTCTTCAATCCTGAATGCGTGCTTGCCCATCTTCTCCAATCCCAGAACGTGATGCCGGTTGCTGGCCGGGGGCGGAGCCTTTAGCATCTCTCCCTCGTCAAAAAGGATGATGACATGCAACTCAAGGACAGCGTATTCCTCATTACCGGCGGGGCATCGGGCCTGGGGGCCGCCAGCGCGCGCATGGCTGCGGAAAACGGCGCAAAGGTTGTCATCGCGGACCTGCAGGACGGCTCCGCCTATGCAAAGGAGCTTGGGGCCAACGCCCGCTACATCAAGACCAACGTGACGGCGGAAGCCGATGGCAAGGCCGCGGTGGAACTGGCGCTCAAGGAATTCGGCGGACTGAACGTGTTGATCAATTGTGCGGGCATTGCGATCGGCGAGAAGACCATCGGCAAGAACGGCCCGCATGCACTCGATTCGTTCTCCCGCGTCATCACGGTCAACCTGATCGGCACGTTCAACATGATCCGCCTCGCAGCCGAGGCAATGGCAAAGGGCAAGCCGAACGCATCAGGGGAGCGCGGCGTAATCGTGAATACCGCTTCGGTTGCCGCCTACGACGGCCAAATCGGGCAGGCGGCCTATTCGGCCTCCAAAGGCGGCGTGGTCGGCATGACCCTGCCGATTGCACGCGACCTTTCTCGCGACGGCATTCGCGTCTGCACGATTGCGCCCGGCATCTTCGAGACGCCGATGCTGCTCGGCATGCCGAAGGAAGTGCAGGACGCGCTGGGCAAGATGGTGCCATTCCCTTCACGCCTTGGCCGTGCCCCGGAATATGCCGCGTTGGCAAGGCACATCGTCGAGAACGAAATGCTCAACGGCGAGACCATCCGGCTCGACGGCGCAATCCGCATGGCGCCGAAATAAGCCGTCCGCGCAACGCCGCGATCATCGGCGGCGGGCCGGCCGGCCTGATGGCAGCAGAGGTGCTCACTCAAGGCGGCGTACAGGTCGATCTCTTCGACAGCATGCCGTCGGTGGGCCGCAAATTCCTGTTGGCGGGCAAAGGCGGGCTGAACCTTACTCACTCGGAGGCCTCCGGTCCCTTCCTTGAGCGATACGGCAAGCGTCGTGACGCGATCGAGCCGCTGCTCGCGGCGTTCGGTCCTGCGGCCCTCGTTGAATGGGTCCGGGCGCCCGGCTTCGAAGTCTTCACAGGAAGCTCCGGCCGAATATTTCCAGTCGGCATGAAGGCTGCGCCGATGCTTCGCGCATGGCTGCATCGCCTGCGTGCCTCTGGCGTGCGGTTCCACCTGCGGCACAAATGGAACGGGTGGAGCGAGAGCGGTTCCCTTCAATTCGAGACGCCACGTGGGGCTGTCACGGTGGATGCCGATGCGACGGTTCTGGCGGCAGGAGGAGGCAGCTGGCCGAAGTTGGGCAGCGATGCGTCATGGGTTCCGCTGTTGGCTTCGCGCGGCGTGTCGATCGCGCCGCTTCGACCAGTCAATTGCGGCTTCGACGTCGAGGGAGGGTGGAGCGCGCACTTCCGGGCGCGGTTTGCCGGCCAGCCGATCAAGCCAGTGGTCCTCGACTTCGGGGCATCCTTTCGCCGCCAGGGCGAATTTGTCCTGACGGACACCGGCCTGGAAGGGAGCCTAGTGTATGCAGCGTCTGCTGAGATCCGAGACGAAATCGAAGCCCATGGCTTTTCCGTCATGCACCTGGACCTCTTGCCCGATCGCGACGCCGAACGTGTGCTGAGAGAAGTCAGCCATCCCCGCGGCAGCCGGTCGATGTCTTCGCACCTCCAGAGCCGGACGGGCTTGAAAGGCGCGAAGGTCGGGCTGTTGCGCGAGCTGGTGTCAAAGGAAGACTTCGCCGATCCCGGGCGCCTCGCTGCCGCGATCAAACATCTGCCCGTGCGGCTGGCCGCACCTCGCCCGCTCGAAGAAGCGATCAGCACGTCAGGCGGCGTGCGGTTTGAAGATCTCGACGCTTGCCTGATGTTCCGTTCGCTGCCTGGCATTTTCTGTGCAGGCGAGATGCTCGACTGGGAAGCGCCTACGGGCGGCTATCTGCTCACTGCATGCTTTGCGTCGGGGCGTGCTGCGGGGCGTGGTGCGTCCCGCTGGCTAGCCACGCAGTGAAGACCTGGACGCTGTATCTGCTTGAATGCGTCGACGGCAGCATTTACACGGGCATCACCGTCAATTTGACGAAGCGCTTCGCGGCGCATGCAGCGGGACGAGGCGGAAACTACACGCGCTCTCATGCGCCGGTGCGCGTCCTGGCCACTTTCGAGTACCCGGACCGCTCGGCCGCTTCGAAAGCCGAATACGAAATGAAGCAATTGCCTGCGGCGGAGAAGCGCAGGAAGGCCGGCGCCGCCTAGTTCACATCGGCGGCGAAGAGCTTGTCGTAAGCCTCGAGCAAAGTCTGGTGCATTGCGCTGCCTTCCATGTCCACGCCGAGCGTCTCAAGGTCGAAGAAGCGCTCGCTGCGGTCGAGAAGCGCACGCGCCTGCCGCACTGTCTGCGCCCCATACAGCAACGTGAGCGCGCGCAGGTGCGCGGGAACGTCATCGAGGTCCATAAGGGTCTCAATGCAGCGGTATACGAGCCGTCGCGACGGTGTCATTTGTTGGTAGTGGCGGATCCAGTCGCAGCCTTCGCGGATGGCTTCTTCATCGCCGATGGCCAGGGCAACGAGGGTCTTCAGTTCGCCGATGCGCAACTGCTTCCAGGGCGTACCCGGCGGGATCGCGAGCCCGAGAATCTCCCAAAGCGGCCGCTCGTCGTTCAAGTTGAGCGTCTGGAGATCGGCGAGCAGGTCGGTGAGTTCCGGCTCTTTAAGTTCATGCAGCTTTACCAGTGCAGGCCTGATGTGGTTGCCGACACTGTTGTTTTCCCATTCGAGGTCTTCGACCGGATAGATCTCCGACATGCCGGGCACGAGGATGCGGCAGCTGTATGCGCCTTGCTCGGAGAAATCCGCCACGTAGATGTCCTTACCCTCGCGCGTGATGCACTCGCACAGCCACGCGTAATCCTCAGCCGTGGTCGTGCTGAAGTTCCAGTCCGCGAACGGGAAGTCCGGCGTATCGCGCAGGAAATTCCAGTGGATCACGCCGCTCGAGTCGACGAAGTGGATCTCGAGGTTGGACGCCATCGTGATCTCTTCCATGTCGAAGCTGGGCTCCGGGAAGCCTTCCAGCGATTCCAGCGCCCGGCCTTGCAGCAACTCGGTCAGCGCCCTTTCGAGTGCGATCTCGAATCGCGGATGGGCGCCAAAGCTGGCAAAACACCCCTGATCCGTGGGATGCAGCAGCGTCACGTTCATGACCGGGTAGCGTCCGCCGAGGGAAGCATCGCGAACGAGGATCCCGAACCCTGCCTCGCGCAGCCCCTTGATGCCGGCGGCGATGCCGGGGTAACGGGCGATGACGTGCTCCGGCACCTCGGGCAGGCACAGGCCTTCGGCGATGATCCGGTTTTTGATGTGGCGCTCGAAGATCTCGGACATCGCCTGGCTGCGCGCTTCCATCAGTGTGTTGCCGGCGGCCATCCCGTTGCTGACGTACAGGTTGCCGATGATGTTGACCGGGAACCAGGTCTTCACACCGTCTCGAAGGCGCGTGTAGGGGAGGGCGCAGATGCCACGCGCCACATTGCCGGAGTTGAGATCAATCAAGACCTCGCTGCCGATCGAGCTGTCCGGGTTGTAAAAGGCATGCAGCTCCGGATTGAGCAGTTCCGCCGGCCAGGCCGGGTCGCCGGTCGGCGCAAACCAGCGCTCCTGGGGGTAATGGACGAAGGGCCGATTCGCTCTCGTCTGCCCTAGGTAAAAGTGGGTCCAGAAATAGTGGGTGTTCAGGCGCTCGAAAAATTCTCCGAGGGCGCTTGCTCGCGCGGCTAGTTTCGTCGCGCCCTTGCCGTTAGAAAACAGCATCGGGCAATCCCTGTCGCGGACATGCACCGACCAGATCGACTCCACCGGATTGAGCCAGGACGACTCGTCCATGTGGAAGCCGCGCGCAGCAAGCTTGTCCTGCATAGTGCGGATGGTCGACTCGAGCGAGGCATCCTTGCCCGGGATGAAGCTTTCGGTTTGCATTCGGGGTCCTTGCGAAATCGGAACGTGAAGAGTCAGCGCTTTTTTGCGGCCGCCTTGATGTGGCAATGCTCGGCGAGGCTGCGCACGATGGGATCCATCGCGCCATCAGGGTCCTCGAGAATCAGCTGCTCGATCATTTCGGGGTAGAACTCGTCGTCCCAGAGCGCGATCAGGTCGTCGATCATTTCGTGCGGCGCGCTGCGGCGGATGAACTCCGGCACGGTCCTCACCGCCGCCCCATCGGTGCGGATCGCTTTAATCGCGGCCTTTGCCTCTGCCACCGTAATGGACGGCTTGGCCGTTTTGCCGGCGGCGAGGCACAGGAATACGGTATTCATCGAATCCGTATCCGTCATGCCCTTGGTCACCTTGCGCCATTCGTCGGTGACCATCGTGTCGTAGTCGCTGACTTCGGAGGACAGCGAAAAATGGTGGAAGCGGTCGTGGTACTCACGCACGAGGTCATTGAACGGCACTTTCGCATCCGCGATGCGCGCGAGATCCTTCGTCACCAGGCGCGTGAGGTGGCGCGCCGTAGCCTTGAGATGCTCGTCAGGCACGTCCAGCACCAGTTCTTCAAGCGCGTCGCGCGAAGGCTTCGCCTTCTTCTTCGAGCGCCGCACCGACTTGAGGAAAGCCTTGAGCTCGGCGGCGCTGAGCAAGGCGCCTTCGAACCGGCCGGCCATGCGCGTGAGCAGGCAGGCGTCGAGGACGCTTTCCGCCGATTCCCCGTACAAGGCCTCGCGCGCAATCTCCATGACGTCGGCGAACCACAGCGCAGCCTGGATCTCCTCGACAAAGACTTGCCGCTCGGCCAGGCGCGCGCGGTACTCGGCCACGCTCCACGGTTCCGCGAGTGTGCGAAGGCGCAGGAACTCGCGTACATCGTCGGGCTCCGAGGGTTCGGGGATCGCGGAGTCGGTGGGCATCGCGAACAACGCCTTGAGCATCTGCGAGCCGCCCCGGGAATGGGACAGGAAGGAATTCTCCTGCAGGGACCGGGCTGCACGGTTCATGCTCCCGTCCGAGACATGCTCCAGATAGAAGCTCGCGAGGTACACCATGCGCTTGAGCGCCTCGTCGAGGTCGGTCCGCAAGTGCGACGTGCCGAAGTAGTCGGCAATCTGCACGATGCCTTTGGCGCCCTCGGAGCGCAGCGTTTCCAGCTTTTCGGAGTCGATGAGGCCGTTCTTGAGGCCGTGGTCGAGGGCGCGCGCGAAGTAGGGCCGCGCGTCGTAGGACGCGAGGGACTGCGACGCGTTCGACTGCGACACATCTGCGGTGGGCGCCGGACTGCTCAAAGCGCGGACTCCTCAGCAGGCGGCTGCCCTGGCTTCTTCTCGCTGCTTTCGGGCGCGGCATCGGGATCCTTGGGCGCTGCGACCGGACCGGCCGCCTCTTCTGCCGCCTTTGCGCGGGACGAGAGGCTTTGGAACACATGGAAGAACTCGTCCGGGAAACCATGCGCCAGGCGCCACGTGAGTTCCATCCAGTCGTGGTCGGTGACTTCGTCAAGGCCGACGCCGCCCTTGGGCAACTGGAAGTGATCCTCGCGGACCGTGTCTTCCTCTTCGTCCTTGGGCGTGCGCTCTTCATCGATCACGACGAAGCTGCCCGTGTTCTTGAAGATTGTCACCTCCTCGAAACGCTCGTCGAGGTAGTCGGCGAGCACCTCGAGGCCGAGGTCTTTCTCCGACAGGGCGCCGATGAAGTCGTCTGGGTCGACGTCATCGCGGAAGATCACCGAATTGATGAGCGAACGCAGCCGGTCGCGATTACGCTCGGCGTAAAGCCTTTCCATGATGACTGCGTCGGCAAACTGCTTGGGCGTCACCAGGAGGTTGATGACCGAAGGCTTGGCCGAGTCGTACTCGCGGATGATGGCGAGAAGATCTTTTGGCGCGAGCTCATCGAGCACGGTCACGAGCGCCGTGTCGCCTTCAGTTTCGACGAGGTCGACGAGCGCCGACTCCGCCGCGCTGATGTCGCCGGCATGGATGAGGGCTGAGGCCTTCAAGACTACGGGGTGGGACATGGTGTACCTCTGGATCCTTGGTCAGCTTCGGCGATCGAAGCCTTGGTCGCTCAGATAATCTTCGCCGGCATCGCCCAGGTCGTCCCCGGAGCCGTCGTCGTCGTCGTCGTTGTTATTGCTTACTTCGCCGGGCTCCTTGGGCTCCGACGCAGCTTCAGCTTCGGCAACGTCCGCGGGACCCGGTGAGGACAGGATGTATTCCAGCCCCGCGGCGAGCAGCATTAATTGTTCGCCGCCCGGCGCAGACAGGGCTTGCGTCGCCAGCTTGCCCGCCCAGGGCTCGAGCTCGAGCGCGGCCGCGACCGTCTCCCACGACGCGAAGTTTTCGGGCTGCGCCGAAACCAGGCTTTCCAATACGGCCTTGTCCTTGAACTTGAAGCCGCGATGGAAGGCGGGCGCGACCATCTCGGGAGCGGACTCGCTCATGGGCAGGAGCTGCGCAAACTGGTCGCGCTTTACCTTGAGGCGCGAGGCGAGAACGTCGTCGCCGCCCGAGTCGTACCTGAGGTCCTCGATTTCGTAGCCGTAGCTCGACGACAGTTCCTTGAAGAACCGGGAGAGCTTCATGAGAGTGCCGCCTTGAGGTAGGCGCTCCAGATTTCGCGTGCCGTCTCGATCGGATGCTCGATCAGGCTGCGCCGGCGGTTCTCGTCGTAGGCGCGGCGGCGTTCCGTGTCGGACAGCACATCGTAGGCTTCCTGCAGGTCCTGGAACTCGGCATGCGCGCGGATGTCGGGGTTGCGGTCCGGGTGAAGGGCGGATGCACGCTTGCGATAGGCGCCCTTGATCTCGGTGAGCGTTGCGGCCGGCTGGAGCCCAATGATGCGGTAATAGTCCTTCATCGCTTTCCTGGTGGGACAATCTCAAACATTTATTAATGTAGAGGCAATAACCGCGCGGCGTTCAAGCCAATATACTTTCCTAAAACGGCAATTAGCGTGCCGAGTCCGGAAGGGCTTGCTCACGCAGAGACCGCCTGAATACTTCGGCCCGCTCGGCGTAGCCGTGCGAGATTTCCAGCACCCGCGCCTGCTCCTCGGCGGTCAGGTCCCGCACGACTTTGGCGGGCGAACCCATTGCCAGGACGCCCGCCGGGATGTCCTTGCCTTCGGCTACCAGGCTGTTGGCCCCGATAAGCGTGCCGGCCCCGATCCGCGCGCCGTTCAGGATCACGGTGTTGATCCCGACCAGCGTCCCGTCGCCCACCGCGCACCCATGCAGCATCGCCTTGTGGCCTATCGTCACGTTCCGCCCGAGCCGCATCGGGAATCCCGGATCCACGTGCAGGACAGACCCGTCCTGCACGTTGGTGGCCTCGCCGATGGTGACCTGGTCGTTGTCGGCGCGGATGACTACGCCGAACCAGATGCTCACGTCGTTGTCCAACGCGATCGAGCCGGCAAGGGTGGCATTGTGGGCAATGTAGTGGCGGTCCCCGCGAAATTCAATGCGGCGCTCGCCAATGGAGAAAATCGGCATGATCGGACGGGTTCCAGGGTGGCCGGGGCCGCCATCATACCGGCACCCAAGCCCCCACCCGCTGCTATCATCGCGCCCGCCATGCGCCAGAGCGACTCCACTTTCCATGACATCCGCGGCCTGCGTTATCACGTGCGGCACTGGCCCGGCGACCCGGCGCGCAAAGTGGTTTTGCTGCATGGCTGGATGGACGTGTCGGCCTCCTTTCAGTTCCTGGTCGACGCGCTCGACCCTCGGTGGGACGTTTACGCCCCCGACTGGCGGGGCTACGGGCTCACCGACTGGGTGAAGGCGGACAGCTATTGGTTCCATGACTACGTGGCGGATCTCGACCAGGTGCTGGAGCGCATCCAGCCCGATGCGCCCCTCAACGTAATCGGGCACAGCCTTGGCGGCAATGTGGCTTCGATCTACGCGGGCACTCGCCCGGAGCGGGTCGCGAGGTTCGTGAACCTCGAAGGCTTCGGGATGTCCCGCAACAAGCCGGAGCAAGCACCGGCTCGCCTGGTGCGATGGCTCGGCGAATTGCGCAACCCGCCTGCGCTGCGGCCTTACGCGAGTTTCTCCGCTCTCGCCGACCGGTTGCAGAAGAACAACCCGCGCCTGCTGCGCGAGCGTGCCGAATTTCTCGCCCGTCACTGGGGGAAGGAGACGCCTGACGGGCGCGTCGAGCTTCGAAGCGACCCCGCGCACAAGATCGTGAACGCAACGCTCTCTCGCTACGAGGAAATGGTCGAGTTCTGGCGCCGCGTGGCCGCGCCAGTGCTCTGGGTCGATGCCGCCGAATCGAAAACGCTCCAGCAGATCGGCATCGATTCGGAGGACTACGCGAGCCGCCGCGCGGCGTATAAGACGTTGCGCTACCAAACCGTGCAGGAGGCCGGTCACATGCTGCATCACGACCAGCCGGAAAAGGTGGCGAAGCTGATCGACGCATTCCTGAACGAAGACCTCCCCGGCTGATGGACGTCGACCTGCATTCGCATTCCGTCGTTTCGGATGGCGCCCTCCGGCCGGCGGAGGTAGTGGCGCGAGCTGCCGCGAACGGTGTGAACCTCATGGCGCTGACCGACCATGACGAGATCGGCGGGCTCGATGAGGCGAGGCGGGCGGCCGCGATGGCCGGCATCCGATTCGTGGACGGGGTCGAGATTTCCGTGACGTGGCGGGGTACGACCGTGCATATCGTGGGGCTGTGCATCGACCCGGCCGACTCAACGCTCGCAGGCGGACTCGAATCGGTCAGGAGCGGCCGCGTGGAGCGCGCCCGCCGCATCGGCGAGCAACTGGAAGAGGCCGGAATCCCGGGGACGTTCGAAGGCGCGCTGACCCACGCGGGAAACCGCGCGATGGTTGGACGGACGCATTTCGCGCGCTACCTCGCGGAGATCGGCGTCGTGCCGGACGTCAAGGCGGTCTTCAAGCGCTACCTGGTTCCGGGAAAGCCCGGCTACGTGCCCCACGAATGGACGGACCTCGCGTCGGCGGTTGGCTGGATACGCGCCGCCCGCGGTCGCGCGGTCGTCGCGCATCCGGGTCGCTATGGGCTGTCCGCCGACGCGCTCGACGCGCTGCTAGTTGAATTCCGTGCAGCCGGCGGCGAAGCGATCGAGGTTGTCACCGGCAGTCATTCGCCGGACCAGTATTCGCTGTTCGCGGCAATCGCGCAGAAGCATGGCTTCCTGGCCTCGCGTGGTTCGGACTTCCATGCGCCGGGCGACTACCGTGCCGATTTCGGCAAGCTCCCGCCTCTGCCGCACCGTCTCACACCGGTGTGGCACGACTGGCAGGTCTAGCGTGGCGCAGTTCTTCAGCATCCATCCGACTCACCCGCAGCAGCGGCTCGTCAGGCAGGCGGCGCAAATCGTCCGGGAGGGCGGGCTTATCGCCTATCCAACAGACTCCTGCTATGCGCTCGGCTGCCACATCGGCGACAAGGAAGCGATGGACCGCCTGCGCCAAGTCCGCGGCATGGACGACAAGCACCATCTCACGCTCATGTGCCGGGACCTTTCCGAAATCGCGACTTATGCGATCGTCGACAACACGCACTACCGCCTCATGAAGGCGGCCACGCCGGGCAGCTACACGTTCATCCTGCGCGCGACCCGCGAGGTCCCGCGACGGCTCCTGCATCCCAAGCGTCGGACGATCGGCGTGCGCGTCCCGCAGCACCCGGTCGCGCATGCGCTTCTCGCCGAACTTGGCGAGCCGATGCTCTCGGCAACGCTGCAGCTCCCAGGCGATGACACGCCGTTTTCGGAAGGCAATGAAATCCGGGAGCGGCTCGAGCACCAACTCGACCTGGTCGTCGATTCGGGGCACTGCGGCATCATGCCGAGCACCGTGATCGACCTGACCTCCGATGTGCCGGTCGTGATACGGGTGGGCAGTGGTCCGGTGGAAGCCCTGGGACTCGAAACGAGAGGCTGATCGGGTCGCTCGATTCGAAGTAAAAGGCCGGCCGCAGGGCCGGTCGCCGGGTCCCATCTGTTAAAATCCACGGATCAGGCAATTCACCCGGCGATGGAAATCAATCAACTCGTACAGACCATTGCCATCTATGCACTGCCCGTGCTTTTTGCGATTACGCTGCACGAGGCGGCGCATGGGTTCGTGGCCCGCCATTTCGGCGACATGACGGCGTTCGCGCAGCGGCGCATCAGTCTCAACCCGATGCGGCACGTCGACCTTGTGGGGACTGTCCTGGTGCCGCTGGCTATCCTGCTCGCCTCAGGTGGACGGTTCCTCTTCGGCTGGGCAAAGCCCGTCCCGGTGAATTACTCGGCGTTGCGCAAGCCCAAGCAGCACATGACCCTCGTCGCGGCGGCAGGCCCTGCGGCGAACCTCACGATGGCCATCGGATGGGCCCTGCTCCTCAAGCTCGGCATGGCGCTGCCCGAAAGCAGCTACTCGGAGCCGATGGTGCGCATGGCAGAGGCGGGGGTGCGGGTCAACCTGATCTTCATGCTCCTGAACCTGTTGCCGATCCTGCCGCTCGATGGCGGGCGAATCCTCGCCGGCTTGTTGCCGAACCGCGTGTCGGGCCAATACTCACGCCTCGAGCCGTGGGGGCTTCCGCTGCTGCTGGTGCTGGTCGTGACCAACGTGCTGGACGGCCTGCTCGGGCCGCTCGTGATGTATTCCGAATCGCTGATCCACGCATTCGTGTCCCTCTAGAGTCGACCGTCGAACAATGTACGAACCTAGAGTCCTTTCCGGAATGCGCCCGACCGGCGCGCTGCACCTGGGCCACTACCATGGCGTGCTCAAGAACTGGGTGCGGCTGCAGGCGGAGTATCCGTGCCTCTTCTTCGTTGCCGATTGGCATGCGCTGACGACCAACTACGACGAGACGGGCTCGATCGAGCAGAACACCTGGGACATGGTCGTCGACTGGCTGGCCGCGGGCATCGACCCGGCCCAGGCGACGCTGTTCATCCAGTCGCAGGTGCCCGAGCATGCGGAGCTCCACCTGCTGTTGTCGATGATCACGCCGCTTGGCTGGCTCGAGCGCGTCCCGACTTACAAGGACCAGCAGGAAAAGCTCTCGAACAAGGACCTGTCGACTTACGGCTTTCTCGGCTACCCGCTCCTCCAGTCGGCCGATATCCTGATCTATCGCGCGAACATGGTGCCCGTCGGCGAAGACCAGGTGCCGCACGTGGAGTTCACGCGCGAAGTGGCGCGGCGCTTCAACCACCTTTATGGCCGCGAGCCGGGGTTCGAGGACAAGGCCAAGGCCGCAGTCAAGAAGATGGGCAGCAAGAAGGCGCGGCTTTTCAACGAGCTGCGCACGAAGTTCCTGGAGCAGGGCGACGAGGATGCATTGGGTTCGGCCCGGGTGCTGCTCGAAGAAACGCAAAATCTGCCGCGCGGAGATCTCGAAAGGTTGTTCGGGTGGCTCGAGGGCAGCGGAAAGAAAATCCTCGTCGAGCCCGACGCGTTGCTCACCGAAGCCGCACGCCTGCCCGGGCTCGATGGCCAGAAGATGTCGAAGTCGTACGGCAACGACATCTCATTGCGCGAGGACGCGGCCTCCGTGACGAAGAAGATCCGCACGATGCCCACCGATCCGGCGCGGGTGAAGCGTACGGATCCGGGCAATCCTGAAATGTGCCCGGTCTGGCAACTGCATCTTGTCTACTCGGACGATGCGCGCAAGGACTGGGTGCGCAAGGGCTGCACCACCGCGGGCATCGGGTGCCTCGAGTGCAAGCAGCCGGTGATCGACGCGGTGCTCGCCGAACAGGCGCCCATGCGCGAGCGCGCGCAGGTCTACCTCGACGATCCAACGCTCGTGAAGAACATCATCGCCGACGGCTGCGAGAAGGCCCGGCGCCTCGCGGTGGAAACGATGCGTGAGGTGCGTGAAGCTATGGGACTGGCGGCCTCCTGATGACAACTCCGGTCTCCCAGGCAGACATGCCGCTCGAAGACGCGGCGCCCGAGGAGGCGCACGTCGCCATGATCTACGGCGAGCGGCTGATCCAGCTGCCGCTCGATCTCTACATCCCGCCGGACGCGCTCGAAGTCTTCCTCGATGCATTCGAGGGGCCGCTCGACCTCCTGCTGTACCTCATACGCAAGCAGAACCTGGATGTCCTCGATATCGCGATGGCGCCGCTTACGCGTCAGTATCTCGAGTATGTGGAAGCCGCGCGCGCCAAGAACCTCGAGCTCGCGGCCGATTACCTCGTCATGGCGGCCATGCTGATCGAAATCAAGTCGCGGATGCTGTTGCCGCGTCCGCCGTCCGTCGCGGGGGAAGAAGAGGATCCGCGCGCAGAGCTCGTGCGCAGGCTGCTGGAGTACGAGCAAATGAAAAAAGCCGCGCGCAAGCTCGATGAGCTTCCGCAGGTCGGCCGGGACGTGATGGCGGTATCGGTCTGGATCGAACGTACCGTCACGGAAAGGCTGCCCGATGTAAACGCGCAAGACCTGGCCGAGGCCTGG
Source organism: Pseudomonadota bacterium (assembly GCA_025352885.1). GTDB lineage: Bacteria > Pseudomonadota > Gammaproteobacteria > Burkholderiales > SG8-39 > SZAS-79. The sequence goes on from JANXRZ010000102.1 coordinate 28,761, forward strand.
AGGTCGCTCCTGCACCGCGCAAGGCTCTCGGCCCATCACCACGTCACCAAGGAGCAGCTTTCCGTCAGGGAGTACATGTCGCTGATCCTGCGCCAGCTGAACGAGGCGGGCCTTCGCGAATTCACCGAGTTGTTCGATGTCCGCAGGGGCGCGCCGATCCTCGTGGTGACCTTCATTGCGCTCCTGGAACTGGTGCGCGAATCGCTCGTGGAAATCACCCAATCGGAATGCTTCGCCCCGATTTACGTAAAATTGGCCAATGCTCAATCCCACTGAAGCCAAACGCATCATCGAAGCGGCGTTGCTTGCCTCGCAGGAGCCCGTTCCGCTCAATGGGATCCGCCGGCTGTTCGAGGAAGACATCGGCCCCGACACCTTGCGCCGCCTGCTCGGCGAGTTGCGCGAGGAATGGACTGGACGCTCGGTAGAGCTGGTGAACCTGGCCACGGGCTGGCGGTTCCAGACGCGCCCCGAGTTCCAGAAATTCGTCGACCGCCTGATCCCCGACAAGGCTCCCCGGTATTCGCGCGCGGTCATGGAAACGCTTGCCATCATTGCCTACCGCCAGCCGGTGACGCGAGGCGACATCGAGGACATCCGCGGTGTGGCGGTGTCCGCGCAGATCGTGCAGTCGCTTGAAAATCGAGGCTGGATCGACGTAGTCGGCCACCGCGAGGCACCGGGCCGCCCGGCGCTGTATGCCACCACGAAATCCTTCCTCGACGACCTTGGCCTGCGCTCGCTGCAGGAATTGCCGCCGCTAGAGGAAGTCGCCAGGACATTGCCCCTTGAGCCAACGCAACCAGCAGAAACCGGCGGCGAAGCCGCCCAAGTCAGCGAAGCCGCCCAAGCCAGCGAAGCCGCCCAGGCCGGCGAAGACAGCGAGCCAGAACAAGACGCACCAGAGGAAGGCGCGCCCGAACTCGCCGTTGCGTCCCCCGAGGCGGGCACAAGCAGCCACTGAGCGCCGCTCCGCGGAGGAAGGCGGCGGCGTTTCGCGTACCCAGGCGGCCGTCCACCGGCGAGCGTCCGAGTCCACTGCGAGCGAGCCCGTTCGTTTGCAGAAGCTGCTCGCGCAAGCTGGCTTCGGCTCCCGTCGCGAAATCGAAGACTGGATCAGCGGCGGCAGGCTCGTGCTCAACGGCCGGCCGGCCCAGCTCGGAAACCGCGCGACTCCGCGGGACAAGATCGAGCTGGACGGCAAGCCGCTCGTCTTCGAGCAGGCGTCCGACGAAACGCGAGTCCTCATGTATCACAAGCCCGAAGGCGAGCTCGTGTCGCGCAACGACCCGAAAGGGCGGCCTACTGTGTTTGCGCATCTTCCGAAGATCAAGGGCGCGAAGTGGATGTCCATCGGCCGGCTCGACTACAACACCAGCGGGCTGCTGCTGTTCACCAACTCCGGGGAGCTTGCAAACGGCCTCATGCACCCCAAGTTCGAGGTCGAGCGCGAGTACGCGGTCCGCGTGTTCGGCGGCCTGACCGAAGAGGAAGTCGCCCGACTCCAGTCGGGCATCCCGCTGGGAGACGGTCCCGCAGCCTTCGGAAAGGTAGTTCCGGCTGGCGGGGAGGGCGCGAACCGCTGGTACAAGGTCACGCTCAAGGAAGGACGCAACCGGGAGGTGCGCAGGCTCATGGAAGCGCTCGGCAAGCAGGTGAGCCGCCTCATGCGCCTTCGCTACGGCAGCGTTGTGCTTCCGGAGGATCTCCGTCCGGGCGAATGGCGTGAACTTGGCGCGCAGGAAGTAGCGGGGCTGACCGCCGGCTTTCGAGCCTAAAAGTACCGGAGAGATTGTCCGGGCGTCCAAAATACGTTATACTTCCAATGATTTATTGGGTGCGTTGGTTTAAGTGGGCTTCAGGCCCATTTTTTATTTGCGCGCCCGGTTTTGGGGCCGGATGGCCCGGGATTGGCGGCGAGAACACGCATGGGACCTTTGGCAGGCAGGCTGGAACCGACGCTCGCGGGCCTCGGATACGAGCTGGTGGATGCGCAAGCCTCCAACCACGGGCGCTTTTTGCGTATTTTCATTGACAAGCCGGGGGGCATCACGGTGGATGACTGTGCCAACGTAAGCAGGCACCTGGGCCGCTTTCTTGCGGTCGAAGGGATCGATTACGAGCGGTTGGAAGTGTCTTCCCCGGGGCTGGACAGGCCCCTCACGAAGGCTGCGGATTTCGCCCGGTTTACCGGGCAGAAAGCCGACGTGAGGATGGCGCAGGCGCGTCCCGATGGTCGCAAGCGGTTCATAGGCGTGCTGCAGGGCGTGGAAGGGTCGACGCTGTCGATGGAAGTGGAGGGCGCAAGGGTTGCGCTTGAACTCGAAGGTGTGGAACGGGCGAAGCTCGTTCCGGACCTGTAGGCATTAGTCAGGAGAGCGGGAAGATGAGCCGGGAAATTCTGCTGCTGGTAGACGCGCTGGCGCGCGAGAAGAACGTCAATCGGGACACGGTGTTTGCCGCTCTCGAGATGGCGATCGCCTCGGCGACCAAGAAACGCTTCACGGAGGACGTCGACGTGAGGGTGGCGATCGACCGCAACACCGGCGCTTACGAGGCCTTCCGCCGCTGGCACATCGTGCCGGACGACACGGCCGACTACAACACCGCTCAGATGACTTCGCTTGAGGAAGCGCACGAGAAGATGCCTGAAGCGCTCATGGACGAATACATCGAGGAGCCGCTCGAGCCGGTGGAATTCGGCCGCATCGGCGCCCAGACGGCCAAGCAGGTCATCCTGCAGCGCATTCGCGATGCCGAGCGCGAACAGATCCTGAACGACTTCCTTTCGCGAGGCGACGAGCTCGTCACGGGCACCGTCAAGCGCATGGAGCGCGGCAGCGCCATCGTCGAATCCGGCCGCATGGAAGCATTGCTCCCACGCGAGCACATGATTCCCAAAGAAAACCTTCGCATCGGCGATCGCGTGCGCGCCTGGGTCATGAAGATCGACCGCTCGGCCCGGGGCCCCCAGCTCATTCTGTCGCGCACGGCGCCCGAATTCATCATGAAGCTGTTCGAGCTCGAGGTGCCCGAGATCGAGGAAGGTTTGCTCGAAATCAAGTCGGCCGCCCGTGACCCCGGCATCCGCGCGAAGATCGGCGTACACACGAACGACCGTCGCATCGACCCGATCGGCACTTGCGTAGGCATGCGCGGCTCGCGCGTCCAGGCCGTGACACAGGAACTGGCCGGCGAGCGCGTCGACATCGTGTTGTGGTCGGCCGATCCTGCGCAGTTCGTCATCGGCGCGCTTGCGCCAGCCGAAGTCAGCTCGATCGTGGTCGACGAGGAAAAGCACAGCATGGACGTGGTGGTCGACGAGGAGAACCTCGCCATCGCCATCGGGCGCAGCGGCCAGAACGTCCGCCTCGCCTCCGAGCTCACCGGCTGGACGCTCAACCTCATGACCCAGGAAGAGTCCGTGAAGAAGCAGCAGGAAGAGGGGCGCAGCATCAAGGACCTTTTCATGGAGAAGATCGACGTCGACGAGGAAGTCGCCGACATCCTCATCCAGGAAGGCTTCTCGACGCTCGAGGAAATTGCATACGTGCCGATCACCGAAATGATGGAGATCGATGCGTTCGACGAGGACACGGTGAACGAGCTGCGCAGCCGCGCCCGCAACGCGCTGCTCGTGCAGGCGATCGCGAGCGAGGAGCAGGTGCAGGGCGTGGACCAGAACCTGCTGACGCTCGACGGGATGGACAACGCGCTGGCGGCGAAGCTAGCTGAAGGCGGAATCAAGACGCGTGACGACCTCGCCGACCTCGCAGTGGATGAATTGTTGGAATTGACCGGTGTCGACGACGAACGGGCCAAGACGCTCATCATGGCGGCACGTGCGCACTGGTTTGCAGACGAGCCTGCCGCCGAGCCGGTCGCGGCGCAGAAGGAGGCTTCATAAGCATGGCCCAGACAAGCGTCGCCCAATTCGCGAGCGAGCTCAAGGTCCAGCCTTCGGTCCTGCTCGAGCAGCTCAAGGCTGCGGGCGTTCAAAAAGCGGTGCCCGAGGATTCGCTGACCGAGCAGGACAAGTCGCGCCTGCTCGAGTACCTGCGTCGCTCGCATGGCTCCCAGGAGCCCAAGAACAAGATCACGCTCACGCGCAAGCAGACAAGCGAGATCAAGAAATCCGATTCGAGCGGCAAGGCCAGGACGATCCAGGTCGAGGTGCGCAAGCGCCGCGTTTTCGTCAAGCGTGACCCGAACGAGGCGCCTGAAGTCGAAACGCCGGAAGTCGCGCCCGCGCCGCAGGCCGCTGCACCCGCACCCGCACCCGCTCCGGTCATCGAGCCCGTCAAGGCACCTGAGCCCGCGCCCGCACCGGTCGCTGCGCCAACGCCGGCGCCTGCCCAAGTCCAGCCCCCTGCAGCGGTTCCCCCAGCGGCGCCCACCCCGGCACCTGCGCCCGCGTACGGCCTCGATCCCAAGCAGGTGGAGCTGCGTAAGGAAGAAGCGAAGCGCCACAAGAAGCTGTCGGACATCCAGGAAGCGGAACTGCGCGACAAGCAGGAGCGTGAGCGCCGCGATTCCGAAAACAAAGCCGCTGAGCGTGAAGCGCAGGCTGCTCTTGAGAAGGCCAAGGCCGATGCAGCCAGCAGGCCGGCCGCAACGCCAGGTACCGACGGCACGCTGCACAAGCCCAAGCTCAGCGCCGCAGACGCCGCGAAGGCCGACAAAAAACCGAAGAAAGTCAAGACCACAACAGTCCTCAAGGACGATTCCGCACGGCGCCGCATGATCAAGACCCGCGGCGACGCGGGCGGCGGCGTAGCGGGTTGGCATGCGCGTGGCGGACGTCACAAGACAGGCCACGCCGAGGCCGATACCACGGCCTTTTCGGCGCCGGTCGAGCCCGTAATTCGTGAAGTGGCCGTACCCGAGACGATTACCGTTGGTGAACTCGCGCACAAGATGTCAGTAAAGGCTGCCGAGGTCATCAAAGCGCTGATGAAGCTCGGTTCCATGGTCACGATCAATCAGGTCCTGGACCAGGAAACGGCCATCATTCTCGTCGAGGAAATGGGTCACAAGGCGAAAGCCGCGAAGCTGGACGACCCGGAAGCGTACATCGCCGAGAACGAAGAGGCGTCGACTGCAGAACAGACCACGCGACCGCCGGTGGTGACGGTGATGGGCCACGTCGACCACGGAAAGACGTCGCTCCTCGATTACATCAGGCGTGCGAAAGTCGCGGCCGGCGAAGCTGGGGGTATCACCCAGCACATCGGCGCTTATCACGTCGAGACGCCGCGGGGTGTCGTCACCTTCCTCGATACGCCGGGCCACGAGGCGTTTACCGCCATGCGGGCGCGCGGCGCGAAGGCAACGGACATCGTTATCCTGGTTGTTGCTGCGGACGACGGCGTCATGCCGCAAACGATCGAAGCTATCAACCATGCGAAGGCTGCGAACGTGCCGATCGTCGTGGCGCTCAACAAGATCGACAAGCCCGAGGCCACACCGGAAAAAGTACGCCAGGAGCTCGTGAGCCATGGCGTAATTCCTGAGGAATACGGTGGTGAGTCGCCGTTCGTGCCGGTTTCGGCAAAGACCGGGCAGGGCATCGATGAACTCCTCGAACAAGTCCTGCTGCAGGCTGAGGTGCTGGAACTGAAGGCGCCGGTGGATGCGCTGGCGAGGGGAGTGGTGATCGAGGCTAGGCTCGACAAGGGCCGTGGGCCTGTTGCAACGCTGCTTGTGCAATCCGGCACCCTTAAGCGCGGCGATGTCGTCCTTACCGGTTCGGTTTTCGGTCGCGTGCGAGCGATGCTCGATGAGGCCGGTCGTCCGGTGCAGACCGCCGGCCCGTCCATCCCCGTCGAGATCCAGGGCTTGTCTGACGTGCCGCAGGCCGGCGAGGAAATGGCTGTGCTTACGGACGAGCGAAAAGCTCGCGAAATCGCGCTTTTCCGCCAGGGAAAGTTCCGGGATGTGAAGCTCGCCAAGCAACGCGCGGCGAAGCTCGACGGCATCTTCGACAACATGGGCGAGGGCGCGAAGAAGTCGCTCGCGCTCGTGGTCAAGTCCGATGTGCAGGGGTCCCAGGAAGCGTTGGTGCATGCGCTCTCGCGCTTGTCCAACGAAGAGGTCAAAGTCACCGTGGTTCACGCGGGCGTCGGCGGTATAACGGAGTCGGACGTCAACCTCGCGATGGCCTCCGGGGCGGTGATCGTCGGCTTCAACACACGAGCGGATGTGACGGCTCGCAAGCTGATCGAGTCGGCGGGCGTCGATGTGCGCTACTACAACATCATTTACGAGGCTGTCGACGAGATCAAGGCGGCGCTGTCCGGGATGCTGTCGCCTGAGCAGAAGGAAAGCGTGCTCGGGCTGGTGGAAGTGCGGCAGGTATTCCGCATCTCGAAGGTGGGCACCGTTGCCGGCTGCTACGTGCTCGAAGGACTCGTCAGGCGCAATGCGCAAGTTCGCGTGTTGCGTGACAACGTGGTCATCCATACGGGCGAGATCGATGCGCTCAAACGATTCAAGGATGACCAGCGGGAAGTGAAGGCCGGGTTCGAGTGCGGCATCTCGCTCAAGAACTTCAACGACCTGAACGAGAAAGACCAGTTCGAAGTGTTCGAGGTGCAGGAGGTGGCGCGCACGTTGTAAGCGCGCCTTCCAATCCATGCCACGCCCGTCGGGACGCTCGCAAAAGGTCGGAGACCAGCTACAGCGCGAGCTCTCCGAGATCATCCACCGTGAGCTGCGCGACCCCAGGGTTGGGTTGATCACGCTCACGGGTGTAGATGTATCGGCTGACTGTGCCTATGCGACGGTGTATTTCACCTGCCTGGATGCCGATCAAGTGAAGGCGGCCAAAGCGGGACTCGAGCGTGCAACAGGATTTCTTCGCACGCAATTGGGTAAGCGCATCAAGCTCTGGATGACGCCGGAGCTCAAGTTCGTTTATGACGAATCGGTGGAGCGGGGCGACCGGCTTTCGAGACTCATCGACAGCGCCAACAAATCGCACCCCGGACAGCCTGCAGATCCTGAAAAAGGATAACGCGAGGCCCGCTCCCCGGCCGCGCCGGCGGGTTGACGGCATCCTCCTGCTCGACAAGCCGGTCGGGTTGTCTTCGAACCACGCGCTCCAGGCGGCAAAGCGGCTTTTCCAGGCGGAAAAGGCAGGTCACGCCGGAACCCTCGACCCCCTCGCTTCGGGTCTCCTGCCGGTGCTGCTCGGGGATGCGACACGCTTTTCCGGATACCTGCTTGATGCGCCGAAATGCTACGAGGCGAACGTTCAGCTGGGCGTGACCACCACCACTGCAGACGCCGAGGGCGCGGTCCTCGAACGCAGGGAGGTCGATGTAAGCCGCGGGCAGCTTGAGTCGGTGCTCGAGCGATTCTTGGGCACCCAGACGCAGGTTCCGCCAATGCATTCGGCACTTAAGCGCGAAGGTACGCCGCTTTACGTCCTGGCTCGCCGGGGGGAGACCGTCGACCGGCCGGCTAGAACCATTGAAATTTCGGCAATCGAGCTGGTTTCCCACGAAGCCGATCGCTTTACCGTCCGGGTCGCGTGCAGCAAGGGAACTTACATCCGGACCTTGGCTGAGGATATTGGCGCAGCACTTGGATGTGGCGCCCATCTCTACGGGCTGCGCCGAACGGCTACCGGCTCGTTCAAGATTGAAGAGGCCGTCTCCCTCGACCGGCTTTCTGAAATTGCGGAGGGTGATCGCGACAGCCTCCTGGCTCCGCCTGATTCCATCGTCAAACAGCTCGAGCGCGTGGATCTGGACGCCCTCGCGGAAGCCAGGTTTTGCCAGGGACAGGCTGTGCCCAAGGAGGGGTTTCCACAAGGGGTTTGCCGCGTCTATGGCGGTACCGGGCGGTTCCTCGGGCTGGGGGAGATGCAGGGCGAGGACCGGCTCGCGCCTAAGCGCCTCTTGGCGGAGCGCAAAGAGCCGACGGCAACAGGCTGAAAATCATCGGAAAACTTGCGAAATAGCGGCCGTTTCAGCTAAAATCGCGGTTTCGCAAGGAGAAAGAGAAAATGGCTTTGCAGGTCGCGCAAAAAGCGCAGGTCGTAAAACAATTCCAGCGGGCGGTCACCGACACCGGCTCGTCAGAGGTTCAGGTTGCCTTGCTCACCGAGCGCATCAACGGGCTCACCGAGCATTTCAAGGCGCACACCAAGGATTTCCATTCGCGTCGCGGGTTGCTGAAAATGGTCAGCCAGCGCCGCAAGCTGCTCGATTACCTGAAGCGCACGGATGCGGACAAGTACCGCAACGTGATCGAACGGCTCGGGCTGCGCAAGTAAAAAACCAGATGTTCCGCCCAGAAACGCTCATCTCTCCGGTGAGCGTTTTTGTTTTCGGCGTTCGCCGTCATCGATCGCTTCACGCCAGAGCGCCGGCGCAGTGATCGCCTCGATGGGCGAGTAACCCGTTCCATAAGGACACTCCCTTTGAATCCCTTCAAGAAAACATTCACGTACGGCACCCAGCAAGTCACCCTCGAGACAGGTGAAGTCGCGCGCCAGTCGCACGGCGCCGTGATCTGCACGATCGACGACACCGTGGTCCTCGCCACCGTTGTCGGGAAAAAAGACGCAAAGCCTGGACAGGATTTTTTCCCGCTGACTGTCGACTACGTCGAAAAGACTTATGCCGCGGGCAAGATCCCGGGCGGATTCTTCAAGCGTGAGGGCCGGCCTTCCGAGAAAGAGATCCTGACCTGCCGGCTGATCGATCGTCCCATCCGTCCCCTGTTTCCCGACGGTTTCTACAACGAAGTGCAGGTGGTTGCTACGGTGATGTCCTGCAATCCCGAAGTGGATCCGGACATCGTTTCAATGCTGGCGGTTTCGGCGGCGCTGACGCTCTCCGGTATCCCGTTCAACGGCCCTATCGGTGCGGCACGTGTCGGATATGTGAACGGCGAGTACGTTCTTAACCCCACGGCTAGCCAGCTGAAAGACTCGCAGCTCAACCTCGTCGTCGCCGGTACTGAGCAGGGCGTGCTGATGGTCGAATCCGAGGCGATGGAGCTTGCTGAAGACGTGATGCTCGGCGCCGTGACGTTCGGGCACGATCAGATGCAGGTGGCCATCGAAGCCATCCATTCATTGGCGGAAGAAGCCGGCAAGCCGTCCTGGGATTGGCAGGCCCCGTCTAAAGACGAGGCAATGATCGCGCGCGTCAAAGAGATTGCAGAAAAGGACCTGCGCGACGCCTTTGCAATGAAGCAGAAGCAGGCTCGCTCGACGGCAATCGACGGGATCTGGAAGCGCGTGTTCAACGAGCTTGGCGTAGGCGCCGATAACGGCCCGGACGCGAATACAGTCAAGGACGTCTGCTTCGGCCTGGAATCGAGCATTGTGCGCAGCCAGATCCTCGATGGCGAACCGCGAATCGACGGTCGCGATACCCGCACCGTGCGCCCGATCACCATCCGCACCGGCGTGCTGCCCCGTACCCACGGGTCGGCGCTCTTTACGCGTGGCGAAACGCAGGCCCTCGTCGTTGCGACCCTGGGAACCGGTCGCGACGAGCAGATCATCGACGCCCTGATGGGCGAGTATCGCGATCGGTTCATGCTCCACTACAACATGCCCCCCTACGCGACTGGCGAGACCGGCCGCATGGGGTCGTCCAAGCGCCGGGAGATCGGCCACGGCCGCTTGGCCAAGCGCGCGCTCCTCGCAACGCTTCCGAGCGCCGAAGAATTCGGCTACTCAATGCGCGTGGTTTCCGAAATCACGGAGTCGAACGGGTCATCCTCGATGGCCTCAGTGTGCGGCGGAAGCCTTGCGTTGATGGACGCGGGCGTGCCCATGAAAGCGCATGTGGCCGGCATTGCGATGGGCCTCATCAAGGAAGGCAACCGGTTTGCAGTGCTGACCGACATCCTCGGCGATGAGGACCACCTCGGCGACATGGATTTCAAGGTGGCGGGCACGGAGAAGGGCATCACCGCGCTCCAGATGGACCTCAAAATCGAGTCGATCACCAAGGAAATCATGCTGGTGGCGCTGAACCAGGCACGCGAAGGCCGGGTCCACATCCTCGAAATCATGAAGCAGTCGATGCAGGGCTCGCGCACGGAAATCTCGACGTTTGCGCCGCGCATCATCAAGCTGAAGATCAATCCCGAGAAGATTCGAGATGTCATCGGCAAGGGCGGCGTGGTCATTCGCGGCCTGCAGGAAGAAACCGGCACCACGATCGAGATCCAGGACGACGGAACGATTTCCATCGCATCCACCAGCGCAGACGGCGGCGAACTGGCCAAGAAGAAGATCCAGGAACTCACGGCGGACGTCGAGGTAGGCAAGGTCTATGACGGCACGGTCCTGCGCCTGCTCGATTTCGGCGCCATCGTAAGCATCCTGCCGGGCCGCGACGGATTGCTGCATATTTCCCAAATCAGCAACGAGCGGGTCAATGCAGTAGCCGACCACCTCAAGGAAGGCCAGGCCGTCAAGGTCAAGGTGCTGGAGGCGGACGACAAGGGCAGACTGCGCCTGTCGATGAAAGCGATCACCGCGGCGCAAGCCCCGGCGGCCCAGCAAAGCTAGGAGCCGCTCGCCGAATAAAAGGGGCGCCTCGGCGCCCCTTTTTATTTCACCGGCGTGCGCAGAAAAATTACTTCGCGACCTGCTTCTCGCGCAATTCGTCGAGGGTCTTGCAATCGATGCACAAAGTAGCGGTCGGCCGCGCTTCGAGGCGCTTCAATCCGATCTCCACCCCGCAGCTGTCGCAATAGCCGTATTCGTCGGCCTCGATCCTCGCGATGGTCTCGTCGATTTTCTTGATCAGCTTCCTTTCCCGGTCCCGGTTGCGAAGTTCGAGGGCGATGTCGGATTCCTGACTCGCGCGGTCGTTGGGGTCTGCGAAAACCGTCGCCTCGTCCTGCATCGTGTGCACCGTGCGGTCGATCTCTTCGGAGAGCTCGGACTTCAGCTGCTCGAGGATCTTGCGGAAGTGCTGGCGCTGCTTCGCGCTCATGTACTCCTCTCCCTTTTTGGGAGCGTACGGCGTGAAGCTCTTCCGGGCCAAATCCAGTGCCATTTCAGTCCTGTTCGGAAAAAAGGAAAGCGGCTTTGTAGCAGAAAAGGAGGGGTGCCGCAAGCAACCCGGCGCGTGCCTGAATCGCGTTGCCGCAGCATGGCGAACGGCGTATCATTCGTGCCCTTTTCGGGGTGTAGCGCAGCCCGGTAGCGCGCCTGGTTTGGGACCAGGATGTCGGAGGTTCAAATCCTCTCACCCCGACCAGAAGAGAAGTGTCGTTGCAAGTGCAGGCCCGGCTGCCCGTAGCTCAACTGGATAGAGCACCAGCCTTCTAAGCTGGGGGTTGTGGGTTCGATTCCCGCCGGGCAGGCCAGAAGGGTATTGGAGCGAAGTCAACGGTGGCCGTAGCTCAACGGTTAGAGTCCTGGCTTGTGAAGCCAGTTGTTGTGGGTTCGAATCCCATCGGCCACCCCAGTTCCCTGTTCAGGACGGCAGCTGCTCCTTTTCAAGCGCGAATACGAAGCGGTCTCCCGCGCTCGTGTCGAGCCACGTGAAAGGCACTCTCGGGTACGCGCGTTCGAGCGCCGCGCGGTTGTGGCCGATCTCGCAGACAAGCAGCCCACGCGCATTCAGCCGGCTGCCCGACTCGGCCAGTATCCGGCGCACAAGCACAAGCCCGTCGTCGCCCCCTGCGAGCGCCATCGAGGGCTCATTGGCATATTCACGGGGTAGGGTCTTCATGCTTGCCGATTTCACGTACGGCGGATTGCTCACGATCAAGTCGTACCTGCGAGCGGGCAGCGCTTCGAACAGGTCAGACCGGGTGAGCCGGACCCTGCTGCGCAGCTTGTAGGTTTCCACGTTCTTCCTGGCGACGGCCAGGGCGCCGGAAGACAGGTCGACTGCGTCGACCGATGCTTTGGGAAAAGCAAGGGCGATGAGGATGGCAAGGCATGCGGAGCCCGTGCACATGTCTAATGCCAAACGCACGGGTCTGCGCAGTAAATAGGCGAGGCTTTCGGGCAGCAACTCCGCAATGAACGAACGCGGAACGATCGCCCGCCGGTCGACGTAGAACCGGAAGTCGCCAAGCCACGCCTCGCGAATGAGATAAGCGACGGGCAATCGCTCGGCGATCCTGCGCGTTACTAGGTTCTGGAGGCGCCGAGCTTCCGCGGGGCTCAAAATGCGCGCAACGTTCTCTTCGAACGCTTCGAAAGGGATGCCGCACGAATGCAGCACGAGCCAGGTGGCTTCTTCCTGGGCGTTATGCGTCCCGTGCCCGTAGGTAAGTTTTGCCCGATTGAATTGCCTTGCGGTGTCGAGGATGGCTCGACGGACTGTGAGGCTCGGTGCGTCCTTGTCGGGACGCTTACCTGAAGCGGATGGCAACTGGCTGCAGTCCCGCTACCCGGCGCTCACGTCGATCTTGATGTCGCCGAAGGAGGTATTGGCAGTGCCCGGTGGAGAGAAGATGGATTCCTTTTTCTCTTCTTCCTTCTTCGCCTCGCCGGGAGGCGGTGCCGCCACTACGTTGGTGATGTCGCCCGCCGTGGCCTGGTTGATCAGCCACAGCATGTTCGTGGCGGAATCCGCGTTCGCCATCGCCTCTTCCTGCGAAATTTTGCCGTCCATGAACAGCTTGAAGAGCGCCTGCTCGAATGTCTGGGAGCCGGGAGACATGCTCTTCTCCAGCGCTTCCTTGATCTCGTTGATCTCGCCTTTTTCGATGAGCTCGGCAACGTGCCGCGTATTGAGCAGCACCTCGACGGCCGCGAGGCGTCCCCCGCTTTTCGTCCTGATGAGCCGCTGGGAGATGATCGACTGGAGCGCCGCCGAAAGGTCCAGCAGAAGGCTCGGCCGGTTCTCCAGCGGATAGAAGTTGATGATCCGGTTCATCGCGTGATAGCTGTTGTTCGCGTGCAGGGTCGCAAGCGCGAGGTGACCGGACTGCGCGTAGGCCAGGGCCATTCCCATCGTGTCCTTGTCGCGGATCTCGCCGATGAGGATGATGTCGGGGGCCTGTCGAAGCGCATTCTTGAGGGCAACGTGGAAGCTCTTGGTATCGGTACCCACTTCGCGCTGGTTCACGATCGATTTCTTGTTCTGGAAGATGAATTCGACCGGATCTTCCAGCGTCAGGATGTGGCCGGCCTTGCGCTCGTTGCGGTAGTCGATCATCGATGAAAGGGACGTCGACTTCCCGGAACCGGTGGCGCCGACCATCAGGATCAGGCCGCGCTTGGCCATGATCACTTCCTTGAGAATTTCGGGAACGCCAAGGCTGTCCAGCGGCGGAATACTTCCGGGAATGAACCGCACCACTACCGCCGGTGAGTTCTTCTGCCGGAATGCGCTGATCCGGAATGCGCCGACGCCTTCCAGCGCATAGGCGGTGTTCAGTTCCAATTCTTCTTCGTATTCCTTGATCTGCTTCTCGTTCAGCACCTCATAGAGAAGCGACCTGACGGCGTCGCCGGTCATCACCGTCTGGTTGACCGGCACCGCGTTACCGTTGATCTTGATGTTGATCGGCGCTCCGGCCGAAAGGAAGATGTCCGAGGCCTTCTTTTCGGCCATCAACTGGAACAACCGTTTCATCGCCGACATCTCTTGCCCCCTGCTGTCTTCGTGCCTGTTAGCTTTCTAGTCGCCGCGCAGCAAGTCGTTCAGGCTGGTTTTAGCCCGCGTCTTCGCGTCCACCCGTTTTACGATCACGGCGCAGTACAAGCCGTATTTTCCGTCAGCGGACGGAAGCGTCCCGGGCACCACGACGGACCCGGACGGCACGCGGCCGTACAGGGTTACGCCGCTTGCGCGGTCGTAGATGCGAGTGCTCTGGCCGAGAAAGACACCCATGGAAATCACGCTGTTCTCTTCGACGATCACGCCTTCGACAACCTCGGACCGCGCACCCACGAAGCAGTTATCTTCGATGATTACGGGATTTGCCTGGATGGGTTCCAGGACACCGCCGATGCCCACGCCGCCGGACAGGTGGACATTCTTGCCGATCTGCGCGCAGGACCCGACCGTCGCCCAGGTGTCCACCATGGTGCCCTCATCCACGTACGCGCCAATGTTCACGTAAGAGGGCATGAGGACGACGTTTTTCGCAATGAACGCGCCGCGACGGGCCATTGCCGGCGGCACTACGCGAAAACCGCCCGCCGCGAATTTTTCCGCGCTGTATTCGTCGAATTTCCCGCGAACCTTATCGAAGTACTGAGTCCCGCCGCCCGCGATTACGGCATTGTCGGCCAGCCTGAACGAAATCAGGACGGCCTTCTTGATCCATTGGTGCGTGGTCCACTCACCGCCGATCTTTTCACATACGCGCAAGGTTCCCGCATCGAGGCCCGCCATCACCTCTTCAACGGCGTTGCGCACAGGGCCGGGGGCCGATGACGGGCTGAGCGCGGCGCGCTCTTCCCAGGCTTGGTCGATTATTTCTTGGATCTGCTGCATGGCTATAGGCTTTCGGAGAATCTGGCTATGCGCTTGATCGCGTCCACGCAGTCCTGCAGCGGCTGAACGAGCGCAATTCGGATATGGTTTTGTCCGGGATTGGCACCGTCTATCTCACGCCCGAGGAAACTGCCCGGGAGAACGAGGACATTATAGTCGCGGAGCAGGTGTCTCGTGAATTGCGCATCGTCGATGGGCGTGCGCATCCACAGGTAAAAACCGCCGTCGGGCCTCTTTGCGTACAACGGTGGGCGCAGCAACGGCATGATGGCTGCGTATTTCGCGGCGTAGAGGCTTCGGTTGCTAACGACGTGCCTTTCATCGCTCCACGCGGCAACGGAGGCTTTCTGAACGGTGACGCTCATCGCGCTGCCATGGTAGGTGCGGTACAGGAGGAATTGTTTGAGGAGGGCCGCGTCGCCCGCAACGAAACCCGAGCGCATGCCCGGAGCGTTGGAGCGCTTCGACAAGCTTGAAAATACGGCAAGCCTGGGGAATCCGGTGCGGCGGAGAATCGATGCGGCTTGCAAAGCTCCCATCGGAGGCGCCGCTTCGTCGTAGTACAGCTCGGAATAGCATTCGTCGGCGGCTATGATGAATCCGTAGCGATCGGAAAGCGCGAACAGCGCTTTCCAGTCCTCGAGGTTCATGACTGCGCCTCCAGGGTTCGCAGGCGAGCATGCGTAAACCAGCTGGACGTCCTTCCACGTAGCTTCCTTCAGGGCCCGGTAGTCCGGCTTGAGCCCGGTCTCTTCCGTCGCGGCAAGGAATACGGGCTCTGCGCCGGCCAGGAGCGCTGCGCCTTCATAGATCTGGTAGAAGGGATTCGGGCAAACGACAAGCGCCTTCCCGCGGGAAGGATCGATCACCGTCTGCGCGAAGGCGAAAAGGGCCTCACGTGACCCGTTCACCGGGACGACTTCGGTCTGGGCATCGACTGAATCTAGGCCGTACCGTTTCTTCAGCCAGGCGGCAATCGACTCGCGCAGTTCGGGCAAGCCGGCGGTTGCCGGATAAGCCGACAATCCGTCCAGGTTGTCGACGAGCGCTTTCCTGATGAGCTCTGGGGTTGCGTGCTTCGGTTCACCGATGGAAAGGTTGACCGGCGTGAAAGCCGGATTGCCTTCGACGCCGGCCAGCATCTTGCGAAGCTTCTCGAAAGGGTAGGGCTGCAGCCGCGCAAGGCGTGGGTTCACTGGGTGCGCGCGATGGTCGACGATTTGAGCCGGCAACGCCTAGCTGCCGGCGAGCGGATTGGCGGCCGGAAACGAATCAAGCGCCACGATTGGCGCAGGGCGCCATCCACGTTTGCGATGGTCAACAACGACGGTGGTAAAAATCCCTCCGCGCACGTTGAATCGGGCAGTGAGGCGCAGGTAGCGCGGCCGGGTGGCCGTTGCCAGGTCGCCGAGGATGCGATTGGTGACCGCTTCATGGTAGGCGCCCTTGTTGCGATAGGACCATACGTAAAGCTTCAGCGACTTCAGCTCCACGCAAGTCTTGTCAGGCACGTAGTCGAGCAGCAGCGTTGCGAAATCCGGCTGGCCTGTCATGGGACACAGGCAGCTGAACTCCGGAATTTCCATGTGTATGAGGTAGTCCCGCTCCGGATTGGGATTGGGAAATGTCTGCAGGTCGCTGCTAGGTCGTGAGGGCATCGAGCACACGCTTCTGTGAGCGGCGAAGAGTAAGGTGCGAAGCGCGAAAATGGTATCATAGCCCGCTTAATTCCCATGGCGGATTCCCGTTCTCCTCGCGAGCGGTAACTGCTGGTGCCAGGGGCTGTCGAACCCAGAACACACAAGCGTCCGTGCGCCTCACCCAAATCAAGCTTTCAGGTTTCAAGTCGTTCGTCGATCCCACTTCCATTCACGTGCCCGGCCAGCTCGTGGGCATCGTCGGGCCGAACGGTTGCGGAAAATCGAACGTGATCGACGCGGTCAGGTGGGTTCTCGGCGAAACCCGCGCCTCGGCATTGCGCGGCGACTCGATGATGGACGTCATCTTCAACGGCTCGATCAATCGCAAGCCGCTCGCACGCGCTAGCGTCGAGCTGATCTTCGACAACACGCTCGGCCGGGCCGCGGGGCAGTGGTCGCAGTACGCGGAGATCTCGGTCAAGCGAATCCTCCAGCGGGATGGGGATTCCTCGTACCACATCAACAACACGCATGTCAGAAGGCGTGACATCACCGATATATTCCTTGGTACCGGCCTTGGCCCTCGCGCGTACGCGATCGTTGAGCAGGGCATGATTTCACGAATCATCGAGGCGAAACCCGAGGAATTGCGGGTGTTCCTGGAAGAGGCCGCGGGGATCTCGAAATACAAGGAGCGGCGCAGGGAGACGGAAAACCGGCTTTCCGACACTCGCGAGAACCTGTCCCGGGTCACGGATATCCGAACAGAGCTCGGGTCGCAGATCGACAAGCTCGAGAAGCAAGCGGAGGTGGCCGGACGCTACCAGGAATTCCACGCCGACCTGCAGCTGAAGCAGCAATTGCTCTGGTACCTGCGAAGGCGCGATGCCGCGGCGGAGCGCGAGCGTCATGCGCAGGAGATCGCGCGGACGACGAACGAGTTGGAGTCGGAGACGGCCCGCCTTCGGGAGTCCGAAAGCCATATCGAAACTGCCAGGGCTGCTCACTACGCGGCGGGGGACGGGCTAAACGCGGCCCAGGCCGCGTTGTACGGCGCTAACTCGGAGGTAGCGCGAAACGAGTCTGAACTGCGCCATGTCGAGGAAACCCGGCAGCGCCTCGAGAACCGCCATATCGAATTGCGAGCGCAGCTGGGCTCGTGGCGCGAGCAGCGCTCGCAACTTACCCAGGCTTTGCATATGTGGGCCAACAGGCAGGCCGGCGCGAAGCAAAGGGTGGAAGGCGCCCAGGTCGCGCTTCAAGGCGAGGCCGACAAGCTTCCAGGCGCGGAAGCCCACTTCAGGCTTACGCAGGAAAAGCTTAACGAGGTACGCAGCCAGGCCATGCAGTCCGAAAGCCGCCTGCAGCTTGAAAAAGCCAATCTAGATCACGTAGAGCGGTCCTTGGCGACGCTGGCTCAACGCGAACAGAGGCTGGCCGCAGAGCTCGAGACGCTCGACCAGCCCGACCAGCAGGCACGCGTGGACCAGGCCGAGCACGTGAAGGAGCTCGAGCGGCTCGTTACGCAAGCGCAGAACGAGACCGTGGCCCTTCAGGAAGCATGCGCGGCGCTCGATGTGGAGAGGCAGGGCGCGGTGGCGCGGTTGAGCGAGGCATTGCGTGAGCACACCGCAGCTGAGGCGCAGCTAGGCACGCTCAAGCAGATCCAGGACTCGATGGCCGAGGACGGCAAACTCGGCGAGTGGCTGGATCGTCATGGGCTCTCGGGCAGCCCGCATCTCTGGGAAAAGCTTCGGATAGAGCCGGGATGGGAAACAGCGGTCGAGGCAGTGCTGCGGGAGCGCTTGCACGCCCATGAGCTCGATGCGGCGAAGATCTTGCCGATCATCGAGACGGACAGGCCCCCTGCCAAGGCGAGCTTCTACATCTCTGCGCCGGCATCCTCTGCGACCGGTTTGCAATCCCACCGACCTTTGGCCGGGAAAATCACTGCGAGCGATCCCGGTCTATCCGGTGCAATCGGAGACTGGCTTGCCGGTGTGTATGCGGCAGAAACGGTTCCGACCGACGCAATGCGGGGCGCCCTTCCGCCCGGAGCATTCTTCGTGGATCGGGCCGGCGACAAGTTTTCCAGGAACACGGTCAGTTTCCATGCGCCCGACTCAACGGATTCCGGCGTCCTGCTTCGGCAGGCGGAAATCGAGTCACTGCAAAAGCGGTGCGCAAGCTTGTCGGAAGCCCTATCGACGGCCCGTGCGGGTGTCACTGAGTCCGAACAAAAGCTGTCCGATCGCCAGGACGAGCTCGGCGCGGCTCGCGACAAGGCGGCGGAACTGCAAGGCGGCATACATGAAGCGAATATCGAACTGCTGAAGCTGACCCAAGCTGAGGAACGATACCAGGAGCGCAGCGGCCAGATCGGTGCGGAACGCCAGGGGATTGCGCTGGAAAGCGGCACCGGGGGCGAAAGGAAAGACGAACTGTTGCGGACCCTTGAGGCTATCGAGACACAAATCATCGAAATGCGCTCGAGCCTTGTCGCGGTACGTGAAGCGCATACCGCTGCTGAAGTCGCCCTCACTGACCAGCGCAGGACGTTGCAACAAGCCGAACGCGAAGCCCAGGAGGCGGTTTACGCCGAGCGTGAGTGCGTTTCAAAAATCAACGAGATCGATAACTCAGTCAAGATCGTTGACCAGCAGATTGAAAGAGCCGATCTCGACCTTGTAAAACTCACCGAAGAACTTGCAATCGACCCGGTTCCGGAAGTGCGGACCGCACTGGATGCGGCCGTCGAGGCCAGGATTTCATGCGAGAAGACGCTGGGCGAAGCACGCAACGTCGTTGAAGCGGCTTCTTCGGCCCTGCGTGGACTGGAAGAAGAGCGCTCGGCGATCGAGGCGCGCATGAATCCGCTCCGCGAGCGGGTAGGGGAGCTTCGCCTCAAAGAGCAGGCCGCCAGCATCAACCATGACCAGTTTGCCTCCCAACTTCTCGAGGCGGCGGCCGACGAGGCGACGCTCGCCACCAATGCAGAGTCCGCGCCTCGGCCGTCTGCCCTGCAGGCCGAAATAACGAGGCTTACTCAGTCGATCGCCGAACTCGGTGCAGTCAACCTCGCCGCCCTCGAGGAATTGAAGACGAGCAGCGAGCGAAAGGGCTTCCTGGATTCGCAATCTGCGGATCTCGAGGAAGCCGTCAAGACGCTGGAGGACGCGATCAGGCGGATAGACCGCGAAACGCGCGAACTCCTTCGCGAAACGTTTGAGAGCGTAAACCGGCATTTCGGGTCTCTCTTCCCCATGCTCTTCGGCGGCGGCGAAGCCCGGCTCATAATGACGGGGGAGGAGATCCTCGATTCGGGCGTGCAGGTCATGGCGCAGCCCCCGGGCAAGCGCAATAGCAGCATTCACCTGCTTTCCGGTGGCGAGAAGGCATTAACCGCCATCTCGCTCGTATTTTCGCTCTTTCAGCTCAATCCCGCGCCGTTCTGCCTGCTCGACGAGGTCGACGCACCGCTGGACGATTCGAACACCCAGCGGTTTTGCGACCTGGTCAAGAAAATGTCCGCCCAGACGCAGTTCCTCTATATCAGCCACAACAAGATCACCATGGAGATGGCAAGTCAATTGGTGGGCGTGACGATGCAGGAATCCGGCGTCTCGCGTGTCGTTGCCGTCGACATCGACGAAGCGTTGCGCTTGCGCGAGGAGCTCGCAGCCTGAGCGGCTGCACGCCATGAGCGAATTCCAGGCCGGCCTCCTGTTGATCGGTGCCCTGGTGATCGTCGGGGTTATCGCCTACAACAAATGGCAGGAGCGCCGCGCGCGCAACGCCGCGGATGAGGCATTCAAATCGAGGCACCCAGACGTCCTGATTGGAGGCGGTGATGCCGTCGGACCGTCCGATCACCGGCCAATGGACTCCCGCAGCGAGCCAAGCCTCGGTCAGCGACCGATACCGCCGGTCACTGCGGACACCGAAGCGCCGATCGTGCCGCTACCGCATTCTCGCGTCGACTATGTGATCGAGTTGTCAACCGATGAACCGGCCAGCGCCTCCGGGATGCAACAGGCATGGGCCGGCGTAGAGCATCGGTTCCCGCGCCGGACAAGACTTGCCGCCTGGCTCGACGGGCAGTGGGTCTCTGTGCGATCCGACGGCCGCTATGACCGATTTCAGGCTGCCCTGCAACTGGTCAGTCGAAAGGGCGTAGTCGGCGAATCGGAATTGCTCGAATTTCGCTCCGGTGTCGAGACGCTGGCATCCAGGCTTCGATTGTCCGCTGCCGCGCCGGAGATGCGGGATGCGCTGGAGGCCGCGCGCGCGCTGGATCATGTGTGTGCCAACGCCGACATTCAGGTCGCCTTTCACGTTGTCGCCCAGCCGGGAGCCGCTTTCGCCGGCACAAAGCTGCGCGCGGCAGCCGAGGCGTCAGGCTTTGTTCTCGGGCCTGACGGACGATTCACTCTCGAAGACGAGGCGGGCCGCGAACTCTATGCGCTCAGCAGCCGGGACGGCACTCCGTTTTCGGCAACCACGATGAAAGATGCGACGCCCGAAGCGCTGACCTTGTCAATGGATGTGCCGCGCGCCCCGGAAACGCAGCGGACGTTCGATTCGATGGTCCGCTTCGGGAAGCACCTGGCCAACCTCCTCGGGGGCGCACTGGTAGACGACAACAACCAGCCTTTGGATGAGCGCTCGGTCACGACAATAAACCTCCAGCTTGCGGCCGTCCGCAGGAGCCTGGAGGAGCAGGGCATTGCCCCGGGAAGCGCACTGGCGCTACGCCTCTTTTCCTGACGCACCAGGATGGCGAATACCGATTCCGAGCGTCGGGAAGCCAGCGAGATTCGCCGCAAGCTCGAAGAGCATAACTACCGGTATTACGTTCTCGACGACCCGAGCATCCCGGACGCCGAATACGACCGGCTATTCCGGCGCCTGGTCGAACTGGAAGTGGCGCATCCGGAGTTGTCGGGGACGGATTCGCCGACGATGCGGGTCGGGTCTCCACCGGTCTCCCAGTTCGACCCGGTCCAGCATCGAACGCCGATGTTGTCGCTCAACAATGCATTCTCTGACGAAGAAGTGACGTCGTTCGACGAGCGGGTCCGCAAGACCCTCGATGTCCAGAACGTCGACTATGCCGTCGAACCGAAATTCGACGGCCTGGCGATCAGCCTCACCTATGCAAATGGGCTTTTCGTACGAGGAGCGACACGCGGTGACGGGATGACAGGCGAGGACGTGACGGCGAACCTCCGGACCGTTCAGTCGATTCCACTCAGGCTTGTGAAAGCGACATCCATTCGGGACCTCGAAGTGCGTGGCGAAGTACTCATGTTCCGGCGCGATTTCGAGGCCATGAACGAGCGCCAGCGAGCGGCAGGGGAGAAGGAATTCGTGAATCCGCGCAATGCGGCCGCGGGCAGTTTGCGGCAGCTGGATTCGCGAATCACGGCGAGGCGCCCGCTCAGGTTCTTCGCTTACGGGGTCGGCGAGGCCGATGCCGCCCGGAAGAGCCAGACCGAAGTTCTCGACTGGCTGCTCGATCTCGGCTTTCCGGTGGCGAAAGAGCGTTCGAGGGTTTCCGGTGCAGCAGGCCTGCACACGTACTTCAACAAAATTGGCGCCCTGCGACGGAACCTTCCTTATGCGATCGATGGCGTCGTTTACAAGGTGGACCGGCTGGAGTGGCAGGACATCCTCGGTTTCGTTTCACGTGCCCCACGCTATGCAATTGCACACAAGTTTCCCGCTGAAGAAGAGTTGACCGAAGTGGCGGGTATCGACGTGCAGGTCGGGCGCACGGGGGCGATAACACCTGTGGCGAGGCTCAAGCCGGTCTTCGTCGGAGGCGCGACCGTAACGAATGCGACGCTGCACAACGAGGACGAATTGCGTCGCAAGGACGTCCGGGTCGGGGATACGGTTGTCGTGCGCCGGGCAGGGGACGTCATTCCCGAAGTCGTGTCGGTGCTGCTCGAGAAGCGCCCCAAGTACGCAGTGCCTTTCGCCATGCCGTCCCATTGCCCCATATGCAGTTCCGCCGTTACCAGGTCGCCCGACGAGGCGGTTGCGCGGTGCTCCGGCGGTTTGTACTGCCCGGCTCAGCGCAAGCAGGCCCTTCTGCATTTCGCAAGCCGGCGCGCGCTCGACATCGAGGGAATGGGCGAGAAGCTCGTTGACCAGCTGGTCGATCGGGAACTGGTCCACACGCCGGCCGACCTGTACAAGCTCGGTGTTGCGGAGCTGTCAGGCCTCGAGCGCATGGCCGAAAAATCCGCCGCAAACGTGCTGGCTGCGCTCGAGAAATCGCGCAGAACGACGTTGCACCGATTCATCTATGCGCTTGGCATTCGCACCGTCGGGGAAAGTACGGCGCGCGACCTTGCTTCGCATCTAGGCAGCATCGACCGGCTGATCGGCGCTTCTGTCGAGGAACTCGAATCGACACCGGACGTAGGTCCCGTGGTCGCGCGGTCCATCCGGCAATTCTTCGATGAGGCGCATAACGTCAAGGTGATCCGGGAACTGCGAGAGGCGGGCGTACAGTGGGAAGAGGGCACAGGGCGTCCGGTCAAGGGGACGGTGAAGTCGAAAACCTTTGTCCTAACCGGCACGCTTCGGGCCATGACTCGCGATGAGGCTCGTGCCCTGATCGAAGGGAAGGGCCACAAAGTTGCCGGTTCAGTGTCCAAGAGAACAGACTATGTAGTGGCCGGGGAAGAATCTGGCAGCAAGCTTGCAAAAGCTGCCGACCTGGGGGTGTCGATCCTCGATGAAACGCAATTCCTCAAACTGATGGAAGGTTCCGAATGACGCTCTCGCGCCCCCTGAGAAAAGCGGTGTTTCCCGTGGCCGGTCTCGGCAGCCGTTTCCTGCCGGCTACAAAGGCAAGCCCCAAGGAAATGATGCCGATCGTCGACAAGCCGCTGATCCAGTACGCGGTTGAGGAAGCGGCCGCCGCCGGTATCACCGACATGGTCTTTGTGACCGGCCGCAACAAGCGCGCGATCGAGGATCACTTCGACAAGGCGTACGAGATGGAGAGCGAGCTGCTCGCCAAGGGCAAGGAGGAATTGGTCGATCTCATCCGCAAGGTCCTTCCCCGGGGCTGCCGCTGTATCTATATCCGCCAGTCGGAACCGCTCGGGCTGGGTCACGCCGTGCTCTGCGCGCAGCCGGCGATCGAAGATGAGGCCTTTGCAGTCATCCTCGCCGATGACCTCATTGCGGCCGACCCTCCGGTCATGGCGCAGATGGCGGCGCTGTACCAGCGAGAGCACTGCTCGATCCTGGGCGTGGAAGACGTGCCTCGCGACCAGACGGCAAGCTATGGGATTGTCAGTCCCGAGGAACAAGGGACGGGTCATGCCCGGATCAAGGCCATCGTCGAGAAACCGGCTCCGGCTGACGCCCCATCGACGCTCGCGGTCGTCGGGAGATACGTGCTGACGCCGCGGATATTCGGCCACCTCGCCTCGGTGAAACCCGGGCGTGGCGGGGAGATTCAGCTCACCGACGGCATTTCCGCATTGCTCGCTGAAGAGCGTGTTCTTGCCTACCGGTTCGCGGGCACGCGATACGACTGCGGCTCGAAGCTCGGGTATCTCAAGGCCAGCGTTGAGCTTGGCATTCGTCACCATGAGGTCGGGGCCGATTTCGCCGCGTTTCTCGCGCGGCGGACGCATGCGTGACGCCGCCGTCGCCTGGGAACTTTTGAACAGCGCCGATCTCATCTGCACTGCGGAAGAGGTGAATAGCGCAATCGGACGGCTGGCTGAAGACCTTACCTCGACGCTCGGAAAGACGTACCCGCTCGTGCTCACAGTGATGGGCGGCGCCGTATTTTTTGCCGGCCAGTTGCTGCCTCTGCTGCGCTTTCCGCTTGATTTCGATTACATCCATGCGACGCGCTATGGATCCTCGACTTCGGGCAAACAGATCGACTGGCGGGTCAGCCCTCCTGAAGCCGTTCGCGGGCGCACGGTCCTGGTCCTCGACGACATTCTCGATGCGGGCGACACGATGGGCGCCATTCGAAAGAGGGTGCTCGAGCAAGGAGCCGCCAAGTTCTACTGCGCGGTGCTCGCGGAGAAAAAACTCGACCGGCCCAAACCGATCCAGGCCGATTTCATCGGCCTCACCGTTCCGGACCGGTTCGTTTTCGGATGCGGCATGGATGCGCGCGGGTATTGGCGCAACCTGCCCGAAATTTATGCTTTGAAAGGAACATAAACGTGCTTGCAATCATCGGGGGCAGCGGCCTCTCGGGCCTCGCCAACCTGGAAGTCACGCGGCGGCAGGTGCTCCGCACACCCTACGGAGAGCCATCCGGTCCGCTGACTTTCGGCACGATCGCCGGACGGCCGATTGCCTTCCTTGCGCGCCATGGCTACGGTCACACCATTGCGCCACATGAGGTGAATTACTGCGCCAACATGTGGGCCCTGAAAGATCAGGCCATCACGACCGTCGTATCGGTGGCGTCCGTCGGCGGCATCGCGAAGGAATTCGGTCCTGGCCGGCTTGTCCTTCCGAACCAGATCATCGACTATACGTGGGGCAGGCAGTCGACCTATTTCGAAGGCCCCGGCGCGAAAGTGACGCACATCGATTTCACGGAGCCTTACACGCCCGGTCTGCGCGAGAGAATCCTGGTCGCTGCCAAAGCATGCGGACAGGAGATGGCGAACGGCGCGGTTTACGCCGCGACACAAGGCCCGCGACTCGAGACCGCGGCGGAAATCGACCGGCTCGAACGTGACGGCGCCAGCCTTGTGGGGATGACTGCGATGCCCGAAGCCGCGCTCGCCCGCGAGCTGGGGCTCGAATACGCAACCATTGCCGTAGTGGCGAACTACGCGGCGGGTCGCGGTGACAGTGTGGGAGGCGTTTCGATGGACAAGATCGGCGTGGTACTGGAGGCGGCGATGGCGAAGGTGCGCAAGGTAATCGAACAGCTGGCGGCCCAATGATTCGCGAAGTGCTCAAGATGGGCGACGAGAGGCTCCTCGCCAAGGCGCGGCCGGTCGAAAAGTTCGACACCCCCGAGCTGCACGAGCTTTTAGCCGACATGCACGACACGATGGAGCACCTCAGTGGCGCCGGGCTCGCCGCGCCCCAGATTGGCGTGGGCCTGCGCGTCGTCGTCTTCGGGGTACAGAATAATCCTCGCTATCCACAGGCCGAAGACGTGCCTTATACCGTGCTCATCAACCCGGATGTCGAGCCGCTCTCCCAGGAGATGGAGGAGGCATGGGAAGGGTGCCTGTCGGTGCCCGGGTTGCGCGGCGTGGTGCCTCGATACAAGAGCCTGCGCTATCGCGGCTTCGATGCGACCGGCGCGGCGATTGATCGGGTGGCTGAGGGCTTCCACGCGAGGGTGGTGCAGCATGAATGCGACCACCTCGACGGCATCCTGTATCCGATGCGCGTCCGGGATTTCACGCGCTTCGGCTTCATCGACGCGCTGTTCCCAAACCAGGAAATACAGGACGACTAGTGACCGGTTAGACGTGCAGCTCTTCGAGAAGGTCCTGTTCGAGAAGCAGGACGACCCGCTGGTTTGACAGCGAATCCCCGGCTACCAGAAAAACGTCTTCCGCACGATCGCCAAGCGTGTTGACCTTGGCTGTTCTCAGGTTGACGTTATAGCGGGAAAGCACGCGAGCGATCCCATAGAGCAGTCCCGGCCGGTCGCTCGCCACGATTGACAGCAGGTACAGCGTGCCGCGCTCATCCGGGCGGATATCCACGGACGGCGTGACAGGGAAGTGCCTGACCCGACGCGAGATCCGGCCTCGTGCCGAGGGACCCAATGGGGTGTCGGCCTGCAGTTCGCCCGCGAGCTCGGTCTCAATGAGGCTGATCATGTCCCGGTAATGGGCCGCTTTGCCCTTGCCCATGATCAGGAAAGTGTCGAGGGCATGTCCATGGCGAGTCGTATGAACCTTCGCCTCTACGATGTTGAAATTCGCTCGCTCGAAGTACCCGCAGATGCGCGCGAATAGCTCCTTTCGGTCGGGCGTGTAGATCATCACCTGAAGGCCTTCACCGAAGTTCGACAGCCGGGCTCTCACGACCGGTTTGTCAGAATCGACTCGATAATGGAGGTTGCGCGTCTGCCATGCGATTTCCTGCGCGTCATGGCGGAGGAAATAGGCTGTGTCCAGCTGCGCCCAGAAGCGGTCCTTGACGGTGTCGGACAATGCATAAAGGCGCAAAAGCCGCATCGCTTCGGCCTGCGTGTCGGCTACCGCCGAGTCAGGCTTGATCACGCCACCCGTAAGCAAGTAGCGCGCGGAGCGAAACAGGTCTTCGAGAAGCTTGGCCTTCCAGGCGTTCCAGACTTTAGGGCTCGTGCCACGCACGTCTGCCACCGTTAGTAAGTACAACGCCACCAGCCGGCGCTCGGTCCTTACCGTGGCAGCAAAAGACTTGATCACCTCGGGATCCGAAACGTCCTGCTTTTGCGCAACCGACGTCATCGAGAGATGGTGCGTAACCAGGAAGGCGACCAGGTCGAGGTCATCGGCAGCCAAGCCATGGCTGCGCCCGAAACGCCGGACATCACGCGCTCCGAGTTGCGAATGGTCTCCGCCTCGCCCTTTGGCGATGTCGTGATACAGGGCGGCGACGTAAAGCAGCCAATGGTGCTCGAATCCGCTCATGAGCCGGCTCGCCAGCGGAAATTCATGTGCGAATTCCGGCATGGTGAACCGCCGCAGGTTTCGCAGCACCATGAGGATGTGCTGGTCCACGGTGTACACGTGGAACAGGTCATGCTGCATCTGGCCCACGATCCGGCCGAATTCGGGGATGTACCGGCCGAGGATGCCGTACTGGTTCATGCGCCTGAATTCATGCACGATGCCCCGGGATTGCTGGAGGATCTGCAGGAAGAGCAGCCGGTTGAGAGGGTTGCGCCGGTAGGCCGCATCGATTCGAGGTCGCGCGCGCCACAGTGCGCGAAGCGTGGAGGCGGTCATGCCACGCAACTCGCCGTGCTGCTGCATGAGCAGGAAGCTTTCGAGAATCGCGGATGGTTCCGTCTCGAACAGCGACTCGTCCCTTGCGGCCAGGAGTTCGCCCTGCACCTGGAATCGCTCGTTCAGTTCCCGCGGCTCCGTCTGCTCTCGACGTGACAGCCGCGCGCCGAGGCTTTGCAACAGGATTGCATTGAGTTGCGTAATCGCCTTGGCCGCACGGAAGTAGCGCTGCATGAGCGCTTCGCTCGCACGCCGGGTGCCCGTAGCGTGCGCACGCATTTGGCCGGCCAGGGCGGTCTGGTAGTCGAAAACGATGCGATCTTCGCGCCGACCGGCGAGGTAATGCAGCCGGATTCGTAATTCGTTGAGCAACTCCTCGTTGCGGCCAAGTTCTACGGCTTCGGCGCGGGTTACGAGACCATTCACCTCGAGATCCTTCCAGCGCTTTCCCAGGCCGCATGCAGAAGCGATCCACCTGATCGTATGCAGGTCTCGCAGTCCGCCCGGGGCCTCCTTGAGATTCGGCTCCAGCGCATACGGCGTGTCCTGATGCTTGGCGTGACGGTGTTCCTGCTCCAGCCGCTTGGCTTCGTAGAACATTTCGCAATCAAGGTGGGCTCGCATCGCCGCGGAAAGACGATCGAAGAGAGTACGGCTACCGCATACGAGCCTCGCCTCTAGGAGCGACGTCTGCACGGTGATGTCGCCTGAGGCCGTATCGAGGCACGCTTCGATCGTGCGAACGCTATGGCCCGTTTCGAGGCCGACATCCCAGAATGAGCCGACGAGGGCCTCGAGCTTCTCCCGCTCGCGCTGAAGCGGTTCTCCCTCGATCAGGATGAGAATGTCGATATCGGAAAACGGGAACAATTCCTGGCGGCCATAGCCTCCGACGGCTATGAGCGACGCGTCTCGCGGCATGCCGGCGTTCTTCCACAGGGACTTGAGGGTCCCGTCGATCAGCGCGGCGTGGGCGTGAAGGAGGCGATGTGCGCGAGGTGAGGAAAAAAACTCGCCTCGCAGCTTGCTGCGCCCCGTCTGGAGGGTCGCACGAACGCTGTCGATTTCTGCGGGCGCCGCAAGGAGCGCTGCAGTCATTTGCTAGGCAATAATCGACGGTGGGGGCGGCGTGCCTGCCGAGCGGGTCAGGACGTCGTAGCCGGTTTCGGTGACCAGCACCGTATGCTCCCACTGGGCGGAAAGGCTGTGATCCTTCGTGACGATCGTCCATCCGTCTGCAAGTTCCCGGATTGCCGGCTTGCCTGCATTGATCATCGGCTCGACCGTAAAGGTCATTCCCTGTTCGAGCGGAAGCCCGGTTCCCGGTTTCCCGTAGTGCAGGACCTGGGGGTCTTCATGGAATTTGCGTCCGATGCCATGCCCGCAGAATTCCCGAACGACGGAGAAGCCATGCTTTTCGGCGTGCGCCTGGATTGCCGCGCCAAGGTCGCCCAGTCGCGCACCCGGCCGAACGCCCGCGATCCCGACCCACATGCATTCGTAAGTCACATCGCACAGGCGCCTGGCCTGGATGCTCGGCTCGCCCACAAAGTACATTCTGCTCGAGTCGCCATGGAAACCGTCCTTGATGACGGTGACATCAATATTGACGACGTCGCCGGGCCTGAGGACGCGGTCTCCCGGAATGCCATGGCAGACCTGGTGATTCACAGAGGTGCAGATGGACTTGGGGAACGGCTTATAGCCCGGCGGAGCATAGTTGAGTGGTGCCGGGATCGTGCCTTGCTCACCCACCATGTAGGCGTGGCAGAGGTCGTTCAGTTTCCCCGTGGTTACCCCCGGCTTCACATGAGGCGTGATGAAATCAAGGACTTCCGAGGCCAGGCGCCCGGCCACCCGCATTTTCTCGATTTCTTCGGGGGTCTTGAGGGTTACGGACATGACGGGAGGGGGCGGTTGGCTTGCGAACCGGCGCGAGGATACGGCAATAGCATTTGCTAGGCAACGTTCATTGAGTCTTGAGCACTGATTATGCTAGAATTTCGGGCTGGCTAAGTGGGGTTCAAAGCGTGCCTGCAAGGCCAAATTTCCCGCCTGTCGTTTTAGGGTGCCCCATACGGGGTTTCGCGGCGCACGGGCGGTAGTGATCAACCCTAAAGAGGATGGCTCATGTCTGTAACCATGCGTGAAATGTTGGAAGCGGGTGTCCATTTCGGACATCAGACCCGCTATTGGAATCCGAAGATGGAGCAGTTCATCTTCGGCCACCGCAATAAGATTCATATCATCAATCTCGAGAAGACCCTGGTCATGTACCAAGGGGCGCTCAAGTTCATCCGCCAGCTCTCGGCGAACAAGGGCAACATAATGTTCGTGGGCACGAAGCGGCAGGCGCGCGAGATCGTCCACGAGGAAGCCCTGCGGTGCGGTTCGCCGTTCGTCGATCACCGTTGGCTGGGTGGCATGCTCACCAACTTCAAGACCGTGAAGCAATCGATCAAGCGCCTGAAGGAGATGGAACTCATGGCGCAGGACGGCTCGTTCGAGCGCATCGCCAAGAAAGAAGCGCTTGGCCTGCAGCGCGAAATGGACAAGCTGCGGCGCAGCCTTGGCGGGATCAAGGACCTCGTGAGCCTCCCGGATGCGCTGTTCGTAATCGACGTGGGGTACCACAAAGGTGCGATTACGGAGGCAAACAAGCTCGGCATCCCCGTGGTGGCGGTCGTCGATACCAACCACTCGCCCGAGGGGATCGACTATGTCATTCCCGGCAACGATGACTCGAGCCGCGCCATAAGGCTGTACGCTCGGGGCGTTGCGGATGCCGTGCTAGAAGGGCGCACGCAGTCGGTCGAAAAAGTGATTGCCGCCTCACGCGACGAATTCGTCGAGGTGAACGACGAGGTGAGCGCCTGAACAGGCCCCGCGCGATACGCGTGTACAAGGGGCCGCGGGCCCCTTTTTTGAATCCATGTCTGGCAAATCGGTAGGAGCAAGGTAATGGCAGAAGTTACAGCGGCGATGGTCAAGGAATTGCGCGAGATGACCGGCCTTGGAATGATGGAATGCAAGAAGGCGCTGCAGGAGACCGGGGGAGACATCGGCAAGGCTGAGGAGTTTCTCCGCATCCGCAGCGGCGCCAAGGCAAGCAAGGCTGCGGCTCGCGTGGCAGCCGAGGGCGTGGTCGGCATGTATGTCTCGCCGGATGCGAAGCTCGGCGCGCTTGTCGAAGTGAACTGTGAAACGGATTTCGTGGCCCGGAACCAGGATTTCCTGGCCTTTGCGAATGGCCTCGCGCGCATTGTCGCCGAAGACAACCCGACGGACGCGGAAAATCTCGCCGGGCGCTCGATCGATGGAACCACCGTCGAAGCCAGGCGCCAGGCGCTGGTGCAGAAAATTGGTGAAAACATCTCGATCCGGCGGTTCAGCCGCCTCGCAGCCACCGGAAAGTTGGCGTCTTACCTGCACGGAGCGAAGATCGGAGTGCTCGTGGACTTTGAGGGTCCGGAGGAGACAGGCAAGGATCTCGCCATGCATATTGCTTTCGCCAAGCCGAAGTACATGCGCAAGGACGAAGTTCCGGCGGAAGCGGCGGCGAAAGAACGCGAAATCCTGTCGGCGCGGGCGGCCGAGTCCGGCAAGCCCCCGGAGATCGTTGCAAAAATGGTCGAAGGCGGGATCAACAAGTTCCTCGGTGAGATTTCCCTGCTTGGCCAGCCGTTCGTCAAGGACGACAAGCAAACGGTCGAAAAAATGCTGGCCTCCAAGAAAGCGAAAGCTCACGGCTACGCGTTCTTCGTCGTTGGCGAGGGCATCGAAAAGAAGAGCATGGATTTCGCCGCCGAAGTCGCCGGCCTGGCCCGCTAGGGAACACGGCCTGTGACCCCCAAATACAAACGGATCCTGCTGAAACTGTCCGGCGAGGCGCTGATGGGGGGCGATGCCTTTGGAATCAACCGGCAAACGATCGAGTCGATCGTCGCTGAGATTGCCACAGTGGTTCGAATGGGCGTCGAAATCGGCGCCGTGATCGGCGGTGGCAATATCTTTCGCGGGGTGGCGCCCGGCGCCGCAGGGATGGACCGCGCAACTGCGGACTACATGGGCATGCTTGCAACCGTGATGAACGCACTGGCCCTGCAAGATGCCATGCGGCACGCCGGGATCGCCAGCCGCGTGCAGTCGGCCCTGAACATCGAGCAGGTTGTGGAACCCTACATCCGCGGCAAAGCCATCCGCTATCTCGAGGAAGGCAAGATCGTCATCTTCGCTGCCGGAACTGGCAATCCGTTCTTCACCACTGATACCGCCGCTGCATTGCGCGGAAGCGAGATGGGCGCGGAGATCGTCCTCAAGGCCACGAAGGTGGACGGCGTCTACACAGCCGATCCGCAGAAGGACCCGGCAGCCAAGCGCTACAGCAGGATCAGCTTCGATGACGCCATCCACCAGGACCTGAAGGTGATGGATGCCACGGCGCTCACCCTTTGCCGTGACCAGAAGCTGCCGATCAACGTATTCAGCATTTTCAAGGCCGGTGCGCTCGCCCGGGTGGTTGCCGGGGAAGACGAAGGCACGCTGGTGCACATCTGAGGTCTCACGTACACGGAGGATGGGATGATCGCTGAGCTGAAAAAGACCACCGAGACGAAGATGAAGAAGTCGATCGAGGCGCTCAAGAACGATCTCGGAAAGGTGCGCACCGGTCGTGCCCATCCCGGGCTCCTGGACCACGTGATGGTGGACTACTACGGCACCCAGACCCCGTTGAGTGGGGTGGCGAACGTTACGCTCATCGACGCGCGGACGATCGGGATCACCCCGTGGGAGAAGAAAATGGTCGCTGCGATCGAGAAGGCGATCAGGGAATCGGATCTCGGCCTGAACCCTTCGGCCATGGGCGACATGATCCGCGTGCCGATGCCGCCGCTTACCGAGGAAAGGCGCAAGGAACTGATCAAGGTGGTGCGCGGGGAGGGGGAGAACGCGAGGGTCGCGGTACGAAACCTGCGGCGTGACGCGAACCACGTACTCAAGGACGCCCTCAAGAATAAAGACATTTCCGAGGACGACGAGCGCCGTGCGCAGGACGAGGTGCAGAAGCTGACCGACCGGCATGTTGCCGAGATTGACAAAATGCTCCAGCACAAGGAAGCGGAGCTGCTTGCCGTCTGAGTCCAGGAGGACTGCGATTCATGCATAACAGCTCGACACTCGTAGTTCCCGAAGCATCCTCGATTCCGCGGCACGTCGCGGTGATCATGGACGGCAACGGGCGATGGGCCAAGCGCAGGCACCTGCCGCGGTTCGCCGGCCATCAGCGTGGCGTGGAAGCGGTGAGGGCAGCCGTCAAGTGCTGCGTGGATCGTGGGATCGGATATCTCACCCTCTTCGCATTCAGCTCCGAGAATTGGCGCCGTCCTGCAGAGGAGGTTGCCCTTCTCATGGAACTGTTCACCGGCGCCCTCACGAAAGAGGTAGCCAAGATGCATCGCAACGGCGTGCGCCTCCGGGTGATCGGGGATTTGCGCCGCTTCGATTCGCGCATCCAGAGCCTGATCACGGAGGCTGAGCGGCTTACCGAGGCGAATACCACGCTCACGGTCACCATTGCCGCCAACTACGGTGGGCGATGGGACATGCTGCAGGCGCTGGCCCGCCTCGTTAAGGACAATCCCGAACGGGCGTCCGGCGAATTCACCGAAGCCGACCTCGCGCCTTACCTGTCGATGAGCTATGCCCCGGAGCCGGACCTGTTCATCCGGACCGGCGGGGAACATCGCATCAGCAACTTCCTCTTATGGCAGCTTGCCTACACGGAGTTGTACTTCACCGATGCGCTCTGGCCGGATTTCGGGGCCGAATGCCTCGATGAGGCGATTGCCTGGTATGCAGGTCGGGAACGCCGGTTCGGCCGCACCAGCGAGCAGCTCGAATCCGGAAAGCGGGCGTCCAGCGGCGCCGGGGACGTGGCTTCGCCAGGCGCGCCGCGCCGCACCCGGGCGAATGCTTAAAGAGCGGGTCGCCACAGCCGTTGTCCTGCTGGGCGTTTTCCTCTGCGCAGTCTTCTTCTTGCCGACGCGCCAGTTTGCCGCGTTGGTTGGCTGTGTCGTTGGGGTGGGCGCTTATGAATGGGGGATGCTCGCAGGCTTTCGCAGGGGCGTCCGATACGTGTTTTGCGCTGTCTGCCTCGCCTTGTTCGCCGCGGTGGTCTGGGTTCTCCAGGCGATCGATCCTTCGCGGCCGGAAGTCGCATCCATATACGCTGTGCCGGCACTCTTCTGGGTCCTCGCCGTTCCTGTGTGGCTCGCTCGAATGAAAGCAGTCCCACGAGGACTCATGGCACTGGTCGGAGTAGTGGTCGTGGTGCCCGCCGGCCTCTCTATCGTGAGCCTGCATTCGGTTTCCCCGACGGTTCTGCTGATGGTGCTCGGGCTCATCTGGATTGCGGATATCGCCGCTTATTTTTCCGGCCGCGCGTTCGGCAAGCATAAATTGGCGCCGCAGATCAGCCCGGGCAAGACATGGGAGGGCGTGGCCGGCGCCATCGTCGGCACGATGATCTACGCTATTATTTGCGCAATGGTTGCTCCGGAGCTGCGAGCGATCGTAAGAGGCGGGCTGTGGGTCCAATGCCTGGCCGTGGCGGCCTTGCTGTGCACCATCAGCATCATCGGCGACCTGTTCGAATCAATGGTCAAGCGTTTGGCAAAAGTCAAAGACAGCGGGACATTGCTGCCGGGCCACGGCGGTGTCCTCGACCGCATAGACAGCATCACTGCAACCGTTCCGATCTCGGCATTGCTCCTTTACTTCGTCACCGGCGGCCCATGATGCACGGCCACCCTCGCACGGGTGCTGCGACGAAACGAAAACTCGCCATTCTCGGCGCGACCGGTTCGGTCGGCCGGAACACTCTGGATGTGGCCGCACGCCATCCGGATGCCTATGCCATCCACTCGCTCACTGCGAATACCTCGGCCGATGAGTTGATCGAACTCTGCCTTGTGCACCAACCCGTCGTTGCCGTGCTGTCAGGGTCGGTAGACGAGGGGGCAGCCCGCCGTCGCCTGAAGGAAGAGGGGTGCCTGACGGAGCTGCTTTGCGGGAGTGCGGCGTTGTCGAGCGCAGTAGAAGGCGCGGACGTGGTCATGGCCGCCATCGTAGGCGCCGCCGGGCTTGCGCCTACGTTAAGCGCTGCTCGCGCGGGCAAGCAGGTTCTCCTCGCTAACAAGGAGGCGCTTGTCATGGCCGGCCCGCTGTTCATGGGCGAAGCTCGCAAGGCGGGCGCGGTGCTTCTTCCGATCGACAGCGAACACAACGCGGTATTCCAATGCCTGCCGGCCGGTCGCTCGGCGCGTGCCGACTTGTCGGAAGTCAGGCGCATCCTGCTCACGGCATCCGGCGGACCCTTCAGGACGATGCGCCTCGAGGCGCTCGAGAAGGTCACGCCGGACGAGGCTTGCGCGCATCCCAACTGGGTGATGGGTCGCAAGATATCCGTCGACTCCGCAACAATGATGAATAAGGGCCTCGAAGTGATCGAGGCCCGGTGGCTCTTCGACGTCGAACCTTCGCGAATCGAAGTCGTGATCCACCCCGAAAGCATCATCCATTCGCTGGTCGAGTACATCGATGGCTCGGTCATTGCTCAATTAGGCAACCCGGACATGCGCGTGCCGATAGCGCATGCCCTGGCCTATCCCCGGCGCATGGCCTCCGGTGCGAGCTTCCTCGACCTGGCAAAGGTGGCGCAGCTCAACTTCGCGGCGCCGGATCTTGCGCGGTTCCCCTGCCTGGGGCTGGCCTATGCGGCCCTGGCGGCTGGCGGGACTGCGCCCGCGATCCTAAATGCGGCCAATGAAGTGGCAGTGGAAGCATTTCTCCGAAAGCGGATCGGCTTTACCGAAATAGGACCGGTGATCGAGCACGTCATGGGACGCATAGCGGCCGGCGAGGCGACCACGCTTGAAGAGATCCTGGAGGCCGATCACGTTGCGCGCGCCTGCGCGATGGATCGCGTCGAACACTGCGAGGAGAGAGCCGCATGATGCTCTTGCAGACGATTGCCGCGTTCATCGTGGCGCTTGGCGTGCTGATCGTGGTGCACGAGTTCGGGCATTACCTCGTAGCCCGCTGGTGCGGAGTCAAGGTCCTGCGATTTTCGGTCGGCTTCGGCCGGCCGCTCGCAGTCCTCCGGAGCGGACCTGACCGAACCGAATGGGTGCTCTCGGCCATCCCCTTCGGGGGCTACGTGAAGATGCTCGATGAAAGAGAGGCGCCGGTCGAACCTGCAGAACTCCCACGCGCGTTCAATCGCAAGAGCGTTTGGCGGCGCTTCGCGATCGTCATGGCAGGGCCGCTCTTCAATTTTGTCTTTGCAATTCTAGTGTACGCGGGCCTGTACATGCATGGGATGCCCGAAGCGCGCCCCGTGATAGCAGAGCCCGTCGCCGGCAGCGTTGCGCGCATCGCCGGATTTCACGGTGGCGACACGGTGCGCCGCATCGACGACCATGTCGTCGGCACGTGGCAGGAGTTGCGCTGGCGCCTCCTGCAGGGCGCGCTGCAGCGGCAAGTGCTTTCGGTAGAAGTGCTCAATGCCAAACAGCAGGTGACGATCCTGAGGCTCGATCTCACAGGCCTATCCGGGGACGACGTCGAGAGCGACATGCTGGAAAGGCTCGGCTTCAGGCTTCATCGTCCGCACCTCCCGCCCGTGCTCGGCAAAGTAGTCGCCGGAAGCGCGGCCGAGAAGGCGGGCCTTCGTCCGGGTGACCGGGTCGAGGCGAGCGATGGGCAGCCAGTATCCACCTGGGATGCGCTCGTTCAGGCGATTCGCGACAAGCCCGAGCAACCGATCCGCCTGACGGTGAACCGGGCGGGCCAGCGGGTCCTGCTAGAAGTAACGCCTGAGGCGGCGAATTCCGGCGGGCAGCGCATAGGGCGGATCGGCGTCGCGCCTGAGGTGCCCGCCGAGCATGCGGACAGGATCTTCGTCCAGGTGAAGTATGGGCTCATCGAAAGCCTCGGCAAGAGCATAGAGAAGACCTACGATATCTCGGTCTTCAGCCTGAAGATGCTCGGCAAAATGCTCGTGGGCGAAGTCTCCCTGAAGCACCTGTCAGGGCCCGTCACCATTGCCGATTTCGCCGGGCAGTCGGCCCAGCTGGGCTGGGTCTCGTATCTCACCTTCCTTGCCCTCATCAGCATCAGCCTCGGGGTGCTGAACCTGTTGCCCGTCCCGATGCTGGACGGCGGACACTTGATGTATTATTGCGCGGAAATATTGAAGGGTAGCCCGGTATCCGAGCGTGTCATGGAGCTCGGTCAGCGCGTAGGTCTCGCGCTTCTGCTGGTGATGATGGCCTTCGCCTTTTATAACGACCTAAACCGCCTCTTCTCCAGCTGATGACTCACCGGTTCAATGCCTCGGTCGTATCCGGTTTGCTCGGCGTTTTCCTGAGCTTTGGTGCAAGCGCCTTCGACCCGTTCGTGGTCAAGGACATCCGGGTCGAGGGACTGCAACGAACTGAGCCGGGCACGATCTTCAGCTACCTGCCGGTCAAGGTCGGGGAGACGATGACTGACGAGAAGGCGCAGCAGGCCATCCGCTCGCTCTTCGCCACAGGCTTCTTCCGCGACGTGCGCCTTGAAGTCGACAAGGATGTGTTGGTCGTGCTGGTCGAGGAGCGCCCTGCGATCGCGCAGATCGACTTCTCGGGCATCAAAGAGTTCGAGCCCGACAACCTCAGGCGCAGTTTCCGTGAACTCGGTCTTTCCGAATCGCGCATTTTCGATCGCGCGCTTCTCGACCAGGCCGAGCAGGAGCTCAAACGCCAGTACCTGGCCAAAGGCTTGTACGGCGTCGACGTGCAGACGACCGTCACGCCCCTCGAGCGCAATCGCGTCGGCATCAACTTCGCCGTGAAGGAAGGCGAGGTCGCTAAGATCCGCGGCATCAATATCGTCGGCGCGAGCTCGTTCAGCGAAAAGGACCTGCTCGACGAATTCGTGCTGCGCACACCCGGGTGGATCACCTGGTACACGAAGCACGACCAGTATTCGCGGCAGAAGCTGGCCGGTGACCTCGAGTCCCTGCGGTCGTTCTACCAGAACCGCGGATTTCTCGACTTCAGCGTCGACTCCACGCAGGTTTCGATCACCCCGGATAAGCGGGACATCTACATAACGATCAACATTTCCGAGGGCGAGAAGTACACCGTCTCGGACGTGAAACTGGCCGGCCAGTTGCTTTTGCCGGAAGAGGAACTCAGCAAGCTCGTCAAGCTCAAGCCGGGCGATGTTTTCGCAAGGGACAAGCTCACCCAGACGACCAAGGCCATCGCCGATCGCCTGGGCAACGACGGGTACGCGTTCGCGAACGCAAACGCCGTGCCGCAGATAGACAAGGACAAGCGGGAAGTTGCCTTCACGATCTTCGTCGACCCGGGTCGCAGGGTGTACGTCCGGCGCATCAATATCGCCGGCAATACCAAGACGCGCGACGAGGTTGTCCGGCGCGAGATGCGGCAGCTCGAAGGCGGGTATTACGACGCCTCCAAGATCCAGCTGTCCAAGCAGCGCGTGGACCGGACGACTTACTTCAAGGACGTGAACGTCGAAACGGTGCCGGTCTCGGGCCTCACCGACCAGGTGGACGTTAATTTCACGGTCGAGGAAAAACCGACGGGCGCCTTGCTGCTCGGCGCGGGTTTCTCCACCGTAGAAAAGGTGATCCTCTCCGGCTCCATTTCGCAGGGCAACGTTTTCGGAAGTGGCAAATTCCTTTCCACGCAGGTGCAGAGCGGCAAGATCAATCGCGTTTATTCGGTTTCTTACACGGATCCGTACTACACCGTGGATGGCGTCAGCCGCGGATTCGATGTCTATAAGCGGGATACGAACGCCTCCGGTCTGACGATCGGTCCGTACAAGACCAAGACGATTGGCGGCGGCGTGCGCTGGGGATTCCCACTCGCAGAGCGCGATTCGCTCAGCTTTGGGTTGAACGCCGAGCACGTCAACCTCGAAACGTTCGCGACGAGCCCGACGAGCTATGTGAGCTTCGTGAACGCGTTCGGCAACACATACACCTATGCCTCGGGAACGGCCGGCTGGGCACGCGACTCGAGGGACAGCTTGATCCTGCCCCGCGAGGGAAGCCTGCAGAAGCTTTCGGCCGAGGTCGGCGTTGGAAACCTCCAGTACTACCGCGTTGGCTACCAACACCAGTATTTCCGGCCGCTGGGCCGCACGTTCACCCTGTTCCTGAACGGCGACGTAGGATTTGCCGAGGGATTGGGGAACCGGCCGCTGCCCTTCTTTAAGAACTACTACGCCGGCGGTCCGGGTACGGTTCGCGGCTACAACTATTCGGCGCTTGGGCCGCAGGACACTCTTGGCAACGTCCTTGGCGGCACACGTCGCCTGGTCGGCCAGGCAGAACTGCTGTTCCCGGTGCCGGGCGCTGCGCAGGACAAGTCCTTGCGCCTTGCAGTGTTCCTCGACGGCGGACAGGTCTTCGGCGCCGGCGAAAAGATCGCCTTTGGCGACCTTCGCTACGCGACGGGTCTTGCGCTCAGCTGGAATTCGCCCTTCGGACCGTTGCGGCTGTCTATCGCCCAGCCGCTGAATGCGACGGCCACCGACCGCATACAAAGGTTACAATTCACTTTTGGTACCGGCTTCTGATTGGCGCTGACACATATGCATTTCAATAGACTCACAGTTTTGATTGCCATGGCCTTTGCCGCATGCGCGCTTTCCGCCGGCTCGGCGTCGGCCCAAGCCGAAGGCCGGATCGGCTTCGTGAATACCGAGCGAATCCTGCGCGACGCGGTGCCCGCCCAGCGCGCCCAGAAGAAAATCGAGGCCGAGTTCGCCAAGCGCGACCAGGAACTCTCGAAGATGGCCGACCAGCTCAAGAAGACGCAGGATGAGCTCGAGAAGAACAGCGTCACGATGTCCGAGACGCAGCGCCGCAACAAGGAACGGGAGTTCGCCGACGTCAACCGCGAATTCCAGAGGAAGCAGCGGGAGTTCCGCGAAGACCTCAATTCCCGCCGCAACGAAGAACTCGCGCAGGTTGTCGAGTCGGCGAACCGCGTGATCCGGCAGATTGCCGAAGCCGAGAAGTACGACATCATCTTCCAGGACGCCGTCTACGCAAACCCGCGCATCGACATCACCGACAAGGTGATCAAGACGCTCGAAGGCAAGCCGCCGGCGCGCTGAACGCCCGCGCGAAGACATGCGCGCCACTCCGGGCAGGGCCGGTCCCCTCTCGCTCGAGGCCTTAGTCAGCCGCCTGGGCGGGCGAATCGCCGGCGATGCCGGAAAAATCGTGCAACAGGTCGGCTCGCTCGAGAGCGCAGGGGCGGACCAAATCGCGTTCTTTTCCAATCCCCGCTACAAGGCGCAGCTTGGTGACACGCGAGCCGGCGCC
Source organism: Pseudomonadota bacterium (assembly GCA_025352885.1). Lineage (GTDB taxonomy): Bacteria > Pseudomonadota > Gammaproteobacteria > Burkholderiales > SG8-39 > SZAS-79. The sequence continues at coordinate 68,215 of JANXRZ010000102.1, forward strand.
GTCGTAGTGCCGCCCTCGGCCGAGGGGCTCACGGACCTGCCGCGCATCGTTACGGACAACCCGTACGCCTACTTTGCTAGGCTCTCCCAGTTGTTCAATCCCGATCGCGAACTCAGGCCCGGGATCCACAAGGACGCAACGGTCGCCGAAGGCGCGCGCATTGCGAGCACGGCGGAAATCGGGGCGGGCGCCGTCATCTCTGACCGTGCGGTGATCGGCGAGGGCACGATCATTTCCGCCGGGTGCCATATCGGCGAAGACGTAGAAATCGGCGCGGGATGCAAGCTGTATCCGTCCGTCGTTGTCTATCACCGCTGCCGCATCGGGGCGCGCGTGACCCTCCATTCCGGCGTCGTCATCGGCGCCGACGGCTTCGGCATCGCAGAAGAGGACGGGCGATGGTTGAAGATTCCGCAGGTCGGGCGCGTGATCATCGGCGACGACGTCGAGGTCGGGGCCAACACGACCATCGACAGGGGCGCCATCGACGACACGGTTCTCGAGGAAGGCGTCAAGCTCGACAACCAGATCCAGATCGGGCACAACTGCCGCATCGGGGCCCACACGGCGATGGCGGGCTGCGTCGCGGTCGCAGGAAGCGCGAAGATAGGACGCTCATGCACGATAGGCGCCGCGTCCCTCATTCTCGGCCACCTGACGATCGCGGACGAAGTACATGTTTCCGCCGCAACGGTCATTTCGCGCTCGATCCGCCAGAAGGGCACCTACACCGGCATGTACCCTTTCGACGAGCACGCCTCGTGGGCAAAGAACACCGCGTTGGTACGGCACTTGTCCGAACTCGCGGACCGCGTGAAGTCGCTGGAGCAGCGCCTTCACGACAAGGAGAAGAAGAATGGCTGATGCGATGGACATTGGAGAGGTGCTGGAACACCTTCCCCACAGGTTTCCCTTCCTGCTCATCGACCGGATCAGGACCATCGAACTGGGCAAGCGGATCGTCGCGCTCAAGAATGTGACGATCAACGAGCCTTTCTTCCAGGGCCATTTCCCGACCCGGCCGATCATGCCCGGCGTGTTGATCCTCGAAGCCATGGCCCAGGCGGCGGGCATCCTCGTCTTCCGCACCCAAGGCGACAAGCCCCAGGCCGATTCCGTCTATTACCTCGCGGGCATCGACAAGGCGCGGTTCAAGCGTCCCGTCGTGCCAGGGGATCAGCTGGAAATCGAAGTCACGATCGAGAGGGGCGTTCGCGGCGTGTGGAAATTCTCGTGCATTGCGCGCGTGGACGGCGGCACCGTTTGCGAGGCGGAGATGCTTTGCTCGGTGCGCAAGGCTGCGCAGGCCTGAACCACACCCGGCGATGAAAGCTCATCCTACTGCAGTGGTTCACCCCGGGGCGCGAATCGCAGCAGGGGTGGAAGTCGGGCCTTTCACAGTCGTCGGCGAGCACGTGGCGATCGGGGAGGGCAGCTGGATCGGGTCGCACGTTGTCCTTGAAGGCCACCTGTCGATCGGGCCGCACAATCGCATCTTCCAGTTCGCATCCATAGGCGGGCCGCCGCAGGACAAGAAATACGGCGGCGAGCCTACATCCGTTGAAATCGGCGAAGGCAACACGATCCGCGAATACGTCACGATCAATCGTGGAACCACTCAGGATGCGGGTGTCACCCGGATCGGCGACGACAACTGGATCATGGCGTACGTGCATTTCGCGCATGACTGCCAAATTGGAAGCCACACGATCTTCGCGAACGCATGCCAGCTCGCCGGCCACGTTCATGTCGGCGACTTCGCGATCCTCGGCGCCACCACGCTGGTCCACCAGTTCGTGAAGATCGGCGCGCACAGCTTCACCGCGATGGGCACGTTCCTGCAGCAGGATCTGCCGACCTACGTGACGGCTGCAGGCAACCCATCGCATCCGTATGGAATCAACGCCGAAGGATTACGCCGCCGCGGCTTCACGCCCGAGGCGATCAACGCGTTGAAGCGCGCCTACCGGTCGCTCTACCGCTCGAGCCTCTCGCTCGAGGAGGCAAAGGCCGCGCTTCAGGCCCAGGCCGCGACCTTCCCGGAAGTGGGCGTGCTGCTCGAATTTCTGGCCGGTTCCACGCGTGGGATCGTTCGCTAAGGTGCGACCGGGACCGCAAGCGAGACCGGTGCCCGGATGAGCGGTGTGAGCATTGCGCTGGTGGCCGGGGAAGCTTCCGGCGACCTGCTCGGCGGCCATTTGCTGGGTGCCTTGAACGAGCGGCGCACCGGCCTTTCGTTCGGCGGCATCGGCGGGCCGCGCATGATGGGCCGCGGGTTCGAAAGCTATTACCCGATGGAAAAGCTTTCCGTGCGCGGCTATGTCGAAGTGATGCGCCATTACCGCGAAATCATGGCCATCCGGCGCTCGCTGCAGGCGCGATTGCTGGAGGAGCGGCCCGGCCTTTTCATCGGCATCGACGCCCCCGATTTCAACCTCGACCTCGAGCATCGCCTCAAGGACGCCGGCATTCCCACAATGCATTACGTGGGCCCCTCGGTCTGGGCCTGGCGGCGCTCGAGGCTCCAGAAGATCGCGCGATCCACCGCGCACATGCTCGTGCTGTTCCCGTTCGAAACCGAGATCTATCGCGAAGCGGGCATCCGCGCGACTTATGTGGGTCACCCGGTCGCCGACACCATTCCGCTGGTCGTCGATAAGGCCGCCGCCAAGGAGCAGCTGCGCCTGCCCTCGAAGAGCCTGATCGTTGCCTTGCTTCCGGGAAGCCGGCAGTCCGAACTGCGATACATGGCGGACACTTTCGTGCAGACCGCCAAGCGGTTGCACGCCGAAATCGGCGACGTGCACTTCGTGTGCCCGACCGCGTCCCGCCCGACGCGAGACCTCATGAGCGAGGCCATCCACCGGAACGAAGCGGGCGACCTGCCGCTTACGCTCATGTTCGGGCACTCGCACGAAGCGCTGGCCGCGGCGGACCTCGCACTGGTCGCAAGCGGCACCGCGACTTTGGAGACGGCGCTCTTCAAGACGCCGATGGTGATCGCGTACAAGATGTCGCCGCTGACCTGGAAGATCATGCGGCGGATGCTGTACATGCCCTATGTGGGCTTGCCGAACATCCTCGCGGGGGAATTCCTCGTGGATGAGCTGCTGCAGGATGCGGCCACGCCCGAAGCGCTTTGCGAAGCGCTGATGGCGCTTGTGCTGGATACTGCGCGACAGCAGCGCCAAGTGGAGCGATTCGCCGAAATGCATGTATCGCTCCGCCAGGACAATGCCACCAAGGCGGCCGAAGCCGTGCTCGAGACGCTGGACGCCGGGCGGAAAAAAGAAGCCGCGGGAGGCTCATGAGAGTTTGCGGAGTGGATGAAGCAGGGCGGGGCCCGCTCGCCGGGCCCGTATATGCGGCGGCGGTCGTGCTCGATCCCGGCAGGCGCATCCGCGGGCTGCGCGATTCCAAGCTGCTTACGGCCGAACGCCGCGAAGCGCTGCTTGAAATCATCCAGAGGAAAGCGGCTGCGTGGTCCATAGCTTTCGCGACAGTCGAGGAGATCGACCGGCTGAACATCCTGCAGGCGAGCCTCCTTGCCATGCAGCGGGCGGTCGCCGGTCTCCAGTTCGTGCCGGATGAGGCATGGGTCGACGGCAACCAGCCTCCCACGCTCGGCGTCCCGGTTCGCACCATCGTGAGTGGAGACAAGCTGCACCCGTGCATCTCCGCCGCATCGATCCTCGCGAAGACCGCCCGCGATGCCGAAATGGTGAGGCTGCACGCGATCTATCCGCAGTACGGCCTCGACCGGCACAAGGGCTACTGCACAGTCGAGCACCTGGCGGCGATCAAGGTGCACGGCGTTTGCGAGATTTACCGGCAGTCTTTCCTTCCGGTGCGCCTGGCGCGTCGATGCTAGTCATTCGCTCGCGCGAGAACGCGCGGGTCAAGGCGTGGGCGCGGCTCGCCGAGGAACCCGCGGAACGCCGCAAGCTGGGCCTGGCCTTGCTCGAAGGCGTCCACCTGGTGGAAGCCTTCCTCGCACGAGGCGGCACGCCGGCCAGCCTCATCGTCAGCGAATCGGCACTGGGGAACGGGGAGATCACCCAGCTGGTTCAGCGCGCCGGTCTCGAACCGGTCCTGCTCGCAGACGCGCTCTTCAAGCGGATCTCGGATGCGCAGGCGCCCTCGGGCATTGCAGTTGAAATGAAAATCCCGGATCAACCGGTCGATCCGGTTATGGGGTCGGAATGCGTCTTCCTCGAAGGCATCCAGGACGCCGGCAATGTGGGCGCGATCCTGCGCAGTGCCGCCGCGTTCGGCATCCCACACGTGATTCTCGGGCGCGGCTGCGCCGATCCTTGGTCGCCGAAGGTCCTGCGCGCCGGGATGGGCGGGCATTTCTTCCTGCGCATCGCCGTCTCGGAAGACCTGGAGGGCGACGTCCGAAGATTCGGACTGGGCACCGTCTGTACGGCCGCGCGCGGAGGCCAGCCGATTGAATTGCTGAACCTCACGGGACGGACCGGCTGGATCTTCGGCAGTGAAGGCGCCGGCGTATCCGCAGCACTTGCCGCGGCTGCTTCGCATACCGCAACCATCGCCACGCCTGGCGGGACGGAATCCTTGAATGTCGCCGCCTCCGCGGCCATCTGCTTCTACGAGCGCCAGCGGCAGCTCAGTAGACGTGGCGCTGGAGCTTGATGTCGCGCAGGATGGTCGTGGCGATTTCCTCGATCGATTTGGTCGTCGAGTTGATCCAGTGGATGCCTTCCTGGCGCATCATGATTTCGGCCTGCTCCACCTCGAAGCGGCAGTTCGACAGCCGCGCATATTCGCTGTCCGGCCGGCGCTCCTGGCGGATCTCGCGCAGCCGCTCCGGCGCAATCGACAATCCGTAGAGCTTCTTGCGGTAGTTCTTGAGCACCTCGGGGAGCGACTTGCGCTCGAAGTCCTCGGGGATCAACGGGTAATTGGCCGCCTTCACGCCGAACTGCATCGCGAGGTAAAGGCTCGTCGGGGTCTTACCGCTTCGCGAGACGCCGACCAGGATGACATCGGCCTCGGCCAGGTCGCGGTGTGAAGCGCCGTCGTCGTGCGCCATCGAGAAGTTGATCGCCTCGATGCGGGCCTTGTATTCCTGCTTGTCCGCCGAACTGTGGGAGCGCCCGATGGTGTGGTTGGACTTGATCCCCAAACCCGCCTCGAGGGGATCGATAAACGTTTCAAAAAAATCGAAGATGAGCGCGCCCGAGCCGCGGATCAGTTCCCGCGCTTCGGAATTCACCAGCGTCGAGAATACGACCGGGACGCCGTTGCCTGCTTCGAGCGCCTCGCGGATGCGGGGCATGCATTCGGTCTCTGCCTTCTCGACGCTGTCGATGAAGGGCAGGGTGATTTCCCGCACCTCGAGGCCCTCGAACTGGGTGAGCAGGCTGTGGCCGAGCATTTCGACGGTAATCCCGGTCCCGTCGGAGACGAACAGTACGGTGCGCTTTGCAGGCATTTTCGGGGGAGGGGGCGGGCCTTGTGCTGCGCAACAATTGTCGAGCCGATACAATAGGGTTTTTGATGATGCAGGGCAACCTAAGGGCTTCACGGGACACGATGCGCGAGAGCAAATATGCCGTTTGGCTGCGCGATTTGCGCATGTCGGACGTGGACAAGGTAGGGGGAAAGAACGCTTCGCTGGGAGAGATGATCTCCAACCTGGCTGGGGCCGGGGTGAGCGTGCCGGGCGGGTTCGCGACGACCGCAGAGGCCTACCGAGAGTTTCTTGCCTCGACGGGACTGGACAAGCGCATTTCGGACCGGCTTTCGGGGCTCGATACGACCGATGTAGATGCGTTGGCAAAGTGCGGTGCGGAAATTCGCGGGTGGATTGCCAAAACGCCTTTACCGGCTGAAATTGAAGCTGATATTCGCTCGTACTATCAGTCGCTTGTTACTGATACTTCCAGCGATATCTCATTTGCAGTTCGCTCAAGTGCAACCGCCGAAGACCTTCCCGACGCCTCGTTCGCAGGGCAACAGGAAACGTTCCTCAACATCCGAGGGGCCGACAGCGTGCTGGAGGCAATCCGGCACGTCTTCGCCTCGCTCTACAACGACCGGGCGATCTCCTACCGCGTGCACCAGGACTTCGATCATGGGACGGTCGCCTTGTCCGCAGCGGTCCAGCAGATGGTGCGCAGCGACAAAGGGTCGGCCGGCGTCATGTTCACGCTCGACACGGAGTCGGGGTTCCGGGACGTGGTCTTCATCACTTCTTCCTACGGATTAGGCGAACTGGTCGTCCAGGGAGCGGTGAACCCGGATGAGTTCTACGTCCACAAGCCGATGCTCGAGGCCGGCAAGCCGGCGGTCATCCGGCGCAGCCTGGGCTCCAAACAGCAGAGAATGGTGTTCACGGATACGACGGCCGCAGGTCGCTCTGTGAGCACGCTCGAGGTGCCGGAAGCCGAGCGCAATCGGTTTTCCCTTACCGATTCCGACGTGCTGGAATTGGCGCGCCACGCAATGGCCATTGAAAAGCACTACGGCCGGCCCATGGACATCGAATGGGGCAAGGACGGGCTCGACGGCAAGATCTACGTGTTGCAGGCGCGGCCCGAAACGGTCAAGTCGAGGAAGCAGGCCGACGCTCAGGAACGCCACATCCTCAAGGGCCGCAGCGACGTCCTCGTTTCGGGGCGCGCGATCGGCCAGAAGATCGGCAGCGGACCGGTGCGGCTGGTCGCGAATGCCTCGAAGATGTCGAGCGTTCGCAAAGGCGACGTCCTCGTGACCGACATGACGGATCCCAACTGGGAGCCCGTGATGAAATTGGCAAGCGCGATCGTAACGAACCGCGGCGGCCGCACGTGCCACGCTGCGATCATTGCGCGCGAGCTCGGCATCCCGGCCGTCGTCGGCTGCGCCGATGCGACCGAGATGCTCAAGGACGGCGCCCCCGTGACAGTGTCCTGCGCCGAGGGGGACACCGGTTTCGTCTACGCAGGAGTGCTCGAAACGGAGATCCAGACAACCGCGTTGGGCGTCCTGCCACCGATTGCAGTCAAGATCGCGATGAATATCGGCAACCCCCAGCTCGCGTTCGAATTTGCACAGCTGCCGAACGCCGGAGTGGGCCTTGCGCGGCTCGAGTTCATCATCAACAACATCATCGGCGTACATCCGCGTGCGTGCGTCGAATACCCGAACCTGCCGGCTAAGCTGAAAGCCCAGGTCGAGGAAGCCGCCCGCGGCTACGAGGATCCCAAAGCATTCTTTCGCGAGAAAGTCGTCGAAGGCGTGGCCACCATTGCCGCGGCGTTCTGGCCGAAGCCCGTGATCGTGCGCCTGTCCGATTTCAAGTCGAACGAATACAAAAAGCTCGTCGGCGGCGAGCGCTATGAGCCCGATGAGGAAAACCCGATGCTGGGCTTTCGCGGCGCGTCGCGCTACATCGCGCCCGACTTCCGCGAATGCTTCGAGCTCGAATGTGCAGCCTTGCGCAAGGTGCGCGATGAACTGGGCCTCACGAACGTCGAGATCATGGTGCCTTTTGTCCGCACCCTCGACGAGTGCCGCCAGACGATGGACCTCCTCGCAGCGAACGGGCTGAAGCGCGGCGAGCATGGCCTTCGCCTGGTGATGATGTGCGAGCTCCCGTCGAACGCCATCCTCGCAGAGGAGTTCCTCGAATATTTCGACGGCTTTTCCATTGGCTCGAACGACCTGACCCAGCTCACCCTGGGCCTCGACCGCGATTCAGGGCTGGTCGCAGGCTCGTTCGACGAACGGGATCCGGCCGTGCTGGCGATGCTGCGCCTGGCCATCAAGGCCTGCCTCAAACACAACAAATACGTAGGCATTTGCGGGCAGGGGCCGTCGGACCATCCGGATTTCGCGCGATGGCTGATGGACGAAGGCATCGGCAGCCTGTCGCTCAATCCCGATACGGTGGTTTCGACCTGGATCGCGCTTGCCGGGCAGGCGCCTTCCGGCACGGCGCGCTAGCGGTTGCGGATCAGCCTTTGCTTGTCACGCTGCCATTGCTTGTCGCGCTCGGCGGCGCGCTTGTCGTGATGCTGCTTGCCTTTGGCCAGGCCGATCTCGAGCTTGATGGTGCCCGCCTTGAAGTGAAGGTCGATCGGGATCAGCGTGTATCCCCGCTGCTCCACCTTGCCGGTCAGCTTCGCGATTTCCTCGGCATGCATGAGGAGCTTGCGGGTGCGCGTCGGGTTGGGATTGACGTGCGTCGACGCAGTGGGCAGCGCGCTGATGTGCGCTCCGAGCAGCCACAGCGCGCCCTTGCGCACGACGACATAGGCTTCGGTGATTTGGGCACGCCCCGCGCGGATCGCCTTGACCTCCCATCCTTCGAGCATGAGGCCGGCCTCGAAGCGCTCCTCGACGAAGTAATCGTGAAACGCCTTGCGGTTTTGGACAATGGACATGGCGGGCGCGCTTGAAGGTCGGACGGGGCGGCGTGGGACGGGACTGCGGGCGCGCGGCGATTGTAGCAGCATGAGCACCATCAGCCGGTCGGCCCTCGTGGGCTACAGCGCGATGCAGATGTACGCGCTCGTCGGGAACATCGAGGCGTACCCGGAATTCCTGCCGTGGTGCCAGTCGACGAGAGTCCTCGAGCGCACTCAAGGCGCTGCAGGGGGCAGGACCGTCGCCGAGCTTTCGGTGGGGCTTAAAGGATTGAAGCAGTCGTTCACGACGGAAAACATCGACACGCCCGGTCAACACATCGAGTTGCGCCTCATCGAAGGTCCCTTCAAGGCTTTCCGGGCGGAGTGGATGTTCCAGCCGCTCGGCGAAAGCGCAGCGAAGATCGAATTCTCGATGTCCTACGAGTTCTCGAGCCGCTTGCTCGCGCGTGCGCTCAGCCCGCTGTTCGACCAGATTGCCGACACGATGGTCGACGCATTTACTCGCCAGGCGGAGGCGGTGTATGGCAAGGCTGGCGATTGAAGTCGTCTACGCCACCCGGGAGAGCCAGCGCATAGTGCCGCTGGTGCTGGAGGAGGGCGCTTGCGCCCTCGACGCAGTGCATGCGAGCGGACTGCTCGAGCAGCATCCCGAGTTGTGTAGCGGGCCTCTCCGGCTGGGCATCTTCGGCGAAGAGAGTGCGCACGATGTAATGCTTTCCGACGGCGACCGCGTGGAACTCTACCGGCCGCTCAGGCTCGACCCTAAGGAAGCACGGCGAGCAAGGGCCCGGGAGACGCGGCGCAAGTAAGGCCCGTCCTCGTTACCGGCAGGATTCGGCAACCACCTTGCGGGCTTGAGCCATGCGTTCCTGGACCTGCGCATCTTCGAGGTAAACGGTTTCACCCTTGTCGTTCGTGATGCCTACGCGCCGCCCGGCTTCCATCGTGCGCAGGCTCTCCTGCGCGGCGGTGCAATTTTGTTTGCGCTGGTCGGCCAGGGCGGCGTCCTTGTCTTCCTTCTCCTTGGCTTCCTTGGCCTTGGTCTGGCGCTCCTTGTAGGCCTGTTCCTGCTCCGCGGGCGTGAGCGGCCCCTTCTTCGCATCCTTTCCATCTTTGGCTGCAGGATTGCCGGCAGTGGGCGCCGCAGCGGGGGGCGTGGGGGGCGGCTTGAGCGGGGTGGCTTTGACACCCGCGGGCGGAACGTCGCTATAGCGAACCTTGCCGTCCTTGTCGACCCACCGGTAGGCCTGCGCGTGCGCGAGCCCGCAGGCGAGCACCAGTGCCGTGGTCAGCGTAATACCGGATATGCGCATGGATTCAGTCTCCTGTTGTCGTTCCCGAGTAACGTCCGAGGCGGGAATCGGTCTACATGCGGCGTATAATACGGCCTTTGGAAAGGCAGCCTCAATGCGCGTGATTCAACGGGCGCTCACTTTCGACGACGTACTCCTTCTCCCCGCCCACTCGCGCGTCCTGCCGCGCGATGTCTCCCTCAAAACCCGCCTTACCCGCAAGCTCACGCTGAACATTCCGCTCGTGTCCGCGGCGATGGACACGGTAACGGAAGCACGCTTGGCGATTGCCATCGCCCAGGAAGGCGGCATCGGGATCATCCACAAGAATCTCGGCCCCGAGGCGCAGGCTGCGGAGGCGGCAAAGGTCAAACGGTTCGAGTCGGGCGTCCTGCGGGATCCCGTCACCGTCGCCCCGGATCTCACGGTTCGTGAACTCGTCGCGATGACGCAGAAATACAGGGTGTCCGGGTTTCCGGTCGTAGACAAAGGCAAGGTCGTCGGCATGGTCACCAACCGGGATTACCGGTTCGAGACCAACCTCGATGCGCTGGTCAGCCAGATCATGACCCCGAAGGAACGCCTCATTTACGTGAACGAAAGGGCGAGCCCCGAGGAAGCGCGCGCGCTTCTCCACAAGCACCGGCTGGAGCGTGTCCTCGTCGTGAACGAGGCGTTCAAGCTGCGCGGGCTCGTCACGGTGAAAGACATCCTCAAGTCGACCGAGCACCCGAATGCCTGCAAGGACGAGCACGGCAAGCTGCGCGTCGGCGCGGCAGTCGGCGTGGGCGAAGGCACTGAAGACCGCGTCGACCGGCTGGTCGAGGCGGGTGTCGATGTGATCGTGGTCGATACCGCGCACGGTCATGCGCAGGGGGTGCTCGATCGCGTCGAATGGATCAAGAAGCGTCACCCCAAGATGCAGGTCATCGGCGGCAACGTCGCAACGAGTTCAGGGGCCAAGGCGCTGGTCGATGTCGGGGCGGATGGCGTCAAGGTGGGCATCGGTCCAGGGTCGATCTGCACCACGCGCGTCGTTGCAGGCGTTGGCGTGCCGCAGATCACCGCGATCGACAATGTGCGCCAGGCGCTCGAGAGCGCAGGCGTCCCCTTCATTGCCGATGGCGGTGTGCGGTATTCGGGCGACGTGGCCAAGGCCATCGCCGCAGGGGCGACCGCCGTCATGATGGGCAGCGTCTTTGCCGGCACCGAGGAAGCGCCTGGCGAGACGATCCTCTACCAGGGCCGCTCGTACAAGTCGTATCGCGGCATGGGGTCGCTCGGTGCAATGCAGGATGGCGCCGCCGACCGTTACTTCCAGGACCCGACCAACAACGTCGACAAGCTCGTGCCCGAGGGCATCGAGGGCCGCGTGCCTTACAAGGGCAGCGTGCTCAGCATCATCTACCAGCTCGTCGGCGGCCTGCGCGCAAGCATGGGGTATTGCGGCTGCGCGACGATCGACGAGATGCGCACCAAGGCGGAGTTCGTCGAGATCACTTCGGCCGGGATGCGCGAGTCGCATGTCCACGATGTGCAGATCGTCAAAGAGGCGCCGAACTATCGTGTGGAATAGGTAGTTCGTGCACGACAAGGTCCTCATCCTCGATTTCGGCTCGCAAGTCACGCAGCTGATCGCCCGCCGGGTCCGCGAAGCGAAGGTCTACTGCGAGATCCATCCCTGCGACGTGTCGGACGAATTCGTCCGCGCGTACGGCGCAAAAGGCTTCATTCTCTCCGGCAGCCACGCAAGCACGTACGAGGCGCATAACCTGCGCGCGCCCAGGGCCGTGTTCGAGCTCGGCGTGCCGGTGCTCGGGATCTGCTACGGCATGTTCACGATGGCCGTGCAGCTCGAAGGGCAGGTGGAGCCGAGCGACAAGCGCGAGTTCGGGTATGCGGAGGTTCGCGCCCGCGGGCATACGCGCCTCTTCGACGGCATCCAGGACTTCGCCACGCCCGAGGGCCACGGCATGCTCAAGGTATGGATGAGCCATGGCGACAAGGTCACCGCGATGCCGGCAGGCTTCAAGCTCATGGCGTCGACCGATTCGTGCCCCATTGCGGGCATGGCGGATGAAGCGCGGAATTTTTATGGCGTGCAGTTTCACCCAGAGGTGACGCACACCAAGCAGGGCAAGGCGATCCTCAACCGCTTCGTGCATGACATCTGCGGGTGCGGCACCGACTGGAACATGCCGGATTACGTGACCGAGGCCGTGTCCCGGATTCGGGAGCAGGTCGGCAAAGAGGAAGTGATCCTCGGGTTGTCCGGCGGCGTCGATTCTTCAGTCGCCGCGGCGCTCATCCACAAGGCCATCGGCAAGCAACTCACCTGCGTGTTCGTGGATCACGGATTGCTCCGTTTGGATGAAGCCAAGCAGGTCATGGCCACGTTCGCCCAGCACCTTGGCGTCAAGGTGATCCACGTGGATGCCACGGCGGAGTTCATGGGCAAGCTAGTGGGCGTGTCCGATCCCGAGGCGAAGCGCAAGATCATCGGCAAGGAGTTCGTCGAAGTTTTCCAGCGCGAGTCTGCCCGTATCGCGGGCGCGAAATGGCTTGCGCAGGGGACGATCTACCCGGATGTCATCGAGTCGGCCGGGACCAAGACCGGCAAGGCCACCACGATTAAGTCCCACCACAACGTGGGCGGGCTGCCCGACACCCTGCATCTCAAGCTCCTGGAGCCGCTGCGCGAGCTCTTCAAGGACGAGGTGCGTGAGCTCGGCCTCGCTTTGGGCCTGCCCCGCGAGATGGTCTTTCGCCATCCCTTCCCGGGCCCAGGCCTCGGGGTCCGGATCCTTGGTGAAGTGAAAAAGGAATATGCGGATTTACTGCGCCGCGCGGACGCGATCTTCATCGAGGAATTGCGCAAGACCGGCGACGCGGATGGCGTGTCCTGGTACGACAAGACCGCGCAGGCCTTTGCTGTGTTCCTTCCTGTGAAATCGGTTGGCGTGATGGGCGATGGGCGCACGTACGAATACGTTGTCGCGTTGCGTGCAGTGCAGACCTCGGACTTCATGACAGCCGACTGGGCGCCGCTGCCGCACGAGCTGCTGGCACGCGTGTCGAGCCGGATCATCAACGAAGTTCGAGGGATCAATCGGGTGGCTTACGATATATCGTCGAAGCCCCCGGCAACCATAGAGTGGGAATAACCGCCGTAAAGACAGAACGAAATACTTTTCTATATCAATCAGTTGCAATGTCCTGTTAACTATCTATTGTACATAGTAAACAGCGTAAGTATTCCAGCGTAAGCATCTGAACGATAGAGTGGTTTAGGTCCTTGACTTAGCAAGTCGCCCCCGTACCATCCACGCAGAGTTGACGGTAAATCTGACGGTAAAAATTCGGCGCGATGTGACTCGGAAAATTTTACCGTCACGCGGATTTTCGACCTGAAAATTTCTGGCCGAACATACAAGGCATCGGATGAATTGCTGAATTTGCCGAGGATTCATATCTCATTGGTCCGCGGTGCTACGCGTTTGATTTCGATCAATTGCTACTATTGCGACCGAATTGCGTTTGCTTTCACCTGGATTGCCCGGCATCGGTCCAGCAATGCCTCGAAAGGCTCTGCCTCATCGAGGAACAAACCGTCATCGACCATCTGTTGATAGTCGACAGCTAATTTTGCCAGCGCGTCGTCATCGGGAACAAGTTGAAGTCCACCTGTGACGGCAGCGTGATAGTCGATGACTTCGCCATGTGTGTTCTTCTCGGCGAAGAAGACGCTTTTGTGATCGGCAACTGCACGGGCAAGCCCTGAGTCCGCGATGGCGGCGTCGGCGAATCCGGCGGCATCAAGGCGGGTTACATCGTGCCAATGGCGGGCGAATCGATCGCCACCACGAAATGCACCCTGAGCACAAAACACGTGAATCGCAGTGGCCTTTTCCCAAAATGTCCGCTCCGGACGCATGACCTCAGGCGTAGCGGTGGGAAACGTCACGGCTTCGAGGAATTCAGCGGCATCACAGCGAATGACGCGCGACTCGCTGGGCTCGCCGGTGGAGCGGGCGCCGAATTCCAACATGACGGCAGGCGAAACATAGCCGGTTCCAGTGACCAGCGGTGCGTAGTCGATAAACACTTTGTCACCTTCGGCACGCACTGTTGCCGGCAAACCATTTTGTTCGAGAGATTGCTTGATCCGCGGCACAATCTCAGTGGCAACCCAGTCCGACAGGCGTGCACGAATTTCCTTGCTCCATCTCTTTTCCTGGCTCTTGGTGGCCGGCAGAGGCACATCGGAATCGCCAACCAAATCTCCTGCGATGGCACGAATGTCGTAGGTCAGATCCACATCCTCGGAAAAGCGCCGGATGACTCCGTAGGCTTTCGACAAGGATGTGCCGCCCTTGAATACGAGATGCTCCGCATAGGGGCCGGTAAAGAGCTGGTGCAGAGACCAGACGACCCAAATGTCCTTTTCCAGCAGGTGAGGCGGCAAGCCGGATATATCGGCGACTGCGTTGAGCGCATCCAGACGTTCTGCGGTGGAGAGCTGGAAGAATTCAGCCATGGGTCATTAGGGCGCTGACCTCTTGGGCCATCCATGTCGGTAACCGTGCGCGCGCCGCCGCGACTTCTTCAAGCTCGGACGGCGGTAGCTTGCTGCGCAACCTCCCGATTGCCTCTCCGGCTTTTTCGGGACCCAACCACGCCAGTGCCCGCACTACATCGCCGGCGACGCGGCCGGGGAGGATCAATTGCCAGATCGGTGCGTGCCGGAACTCGACCGTCTGTGCTCCCAGCTTCAGGCGACGGCTCCGCCCGGATGTGAGATAGACCGCCCGCATGGGTACCTGCGTGGTGAGGCCGAGCGCATTCGCTGCTGCAGCACCGTGAGACACGATAGTTTCGCCGCGCTGGGTTGCCAGGCCTTCGACCATTTTGACGGTCGAAGGCGCACGGGTGCCATAGCGACTCTCGACAGGCCGGACATAGATGCCACGACCCGCTCGAAGCAGGGTGCCACGCTGCACAAGGCGGGAGAGCACTTGATCCACCGCTGCCCGGCTGCCCAAGTGCAACAGCTCTTTGCTGACCAAAGGAGTGCCCTCCGGTAACCCGGCGGCGTGCTCTAGGACTTGTTTGGCAAGGGTCTGCATGGTGAATTTCCTAATTGGTAGAATTATACGTATATTTCTGACACTTTTGCAACTTCTCCCCAGAGCCCGAGATTGATGAGGCAACAAAAAAAGATGGTTGCATATACATTACGACTTACCATAATATATGGCTCTTCGTATGATAGGTCGGGGCGACATACAGCAGCAACGACTGACGCTACTGGCGTCAATCCTCCTTTGGGAAGGGCGACTGAACAATGCGCGCCTCCGGGAGCTGTTTGACCTCAGCAGTGTTCGCGCCAGCGAGTGGATCCGCGAATTTCGTGAAAAACACCCGGACTGGACAGAATGGAACAGCAAGACGCGGAGCTATCACGCGTCTTTGGAAGCCTATCGCGCGGTGCCGAACGCGGATCTTCGCAAGCAAAGCGACGCGATTTCGCTTTCCCAGTATCTCGCGCTGGTTGGCGTACCTCATGCGATCACCGAATCGTCTCCCAGCCGCACCATCTGGGCAGCTTTCCCCGAGCTTTCCGTTCCCTCTCCAAGAATTTTTGCGCTCATGTCCGAGGCGATCCGTGCTCGTCGCGCGCTTCAGATTACCTATCGCTCAATGCGGGAGCCGACCCCTCACCACCGGGTTATCTCTCCCCATAGTTTGATCAGGGCAGGGCGCCGATGGCATGCACGCGCCTTCTGTTCGACCAATCAGGACTTTCGAGACTATGCGCTCGGCCGAATTGAAAGCACCACTCTTCTGGACTCGCCGTCTGAACGTGTTGACCAGGACGATGCAGCGTGGATGGCAAAGGTGCGTGTGCGCCTAGTCGCTCATCCTGATCTGACGCCGGACCAGGAATCTCTGATTCGTTTCGAGTACTTCAATAACACCGCAGCCCGGATTGATACCTGCCGTGGGGCATTGATTGGCTACTTCATCCAGGATGTAAGGGCGGCCATCGATACAAAATCCCAGCAGCCGCCGGATTACCAGCTAGCCGTGGCCAACATTGAGGAGGTTCGACCATGGCTCTTTCCGGGTTGATAAAGCCCTCCTACGGGATTGGCGGCGGTTCCGCAGCGACACTTCTATTCGAGCGGCTGCCAGATCGTCTGTTTGCTCCTCTGGCATCTCCGAATCGCCAGCGCTACTGGGCATTGCTGTGTCGCCTGCACACGAAGCGCTTTGGTCCCGACGCTCCGCTGCCACCCAGCCATGGATTCTCTGTTCGAGAAATCATCCAGGATATCGAGGACGAACTGGTCACGCAGGATTTGTGGGAGAACGAGGATGGTGCGACACCAGACACCCCCATCGCCATTCGATCGAACGCCGTCTTCAATCGGCTGATTGAAAGCGGTTGGTTCCGCCTTGAGCGGCATGGCGTGGAAAAGAAGATCACCATGCGTCCGACTGTCAGCCAGTTTCTGACGCTCCTCGTTTCATTCGCCGAAACGGGACCGGTATTCGTATCGGGAAAGATTCGTTCGATCGAGCTCAATATTCAGCAGATTGCCGAAGGCAAGGCCGATGGCGACACCCTCGTCGAAACCGCAGAGCAAGTCCGCAATCTTCTGGAGCATGTGCGAAATACGGGAACCAACATCCGGGACATCATGGAATCTCTCAGCGCCGAGATCACCACGGCGCAGTATGTCCAGAGATTCTTCAACGATTACATCGAAAGAGTGTTTATTGGTGACTACCGGGAGTTGAAAACACGTGAGCACCCACGGTCTCACATGCCACAGATTCTGCGCATCGTCGAGGATCTATACGGTTCCGATCACCACCGTACTCGGCTGATTGCATGGTACGAAGCCAAACGATGCTCTGGAGATAGGCATAGGGCGCTGCAACTCTTCGAAAAGGACATTCATCGCCTGTTCGAACTACGGCGGATCGACGAATACCTCGATCGACTCGACGACGAGATTCGACGGGCCAACCGTCGAGCATTGGCGTTCCTTGACTATCGATTGCGATCGCTCCGCCCCGTTGATCACCTGGTAAATCGCGCAATCGCAGCAGCACTGTCCTGCCAGCCTCCCGAACTGGGAGATCCGTTTCCCGCAGGAGAGATGGTAAGCGGAGAGCATCTAGCCGAACCGCGCAAGCTGACGGAACGACCGGTGCCGTCGAGTCTGCGCCGGCAGGTTCCCTCCGAAGCTCAGCTGGCGAGGTCGAGAATAATGCTCAGGGCGCGGGAGGTTCGATCTATTACCCCGCCGAAACTTGCCGAGTATGTGCTTCAACAACTCAACGGCCAGAAAAGGATTGATAGCGACCATCTTGTTTATGCGTCCATAACCGATATCTGCAGCTATCAGACCTTGGCCGCGGTCGGCCTGGCGATGAGTGCCAATAGCCGGCGCCTGCACCTTTCCGCAATGACCGTGGCTAGAGGGTTTCGCGTCTGGATGCATGACGCACCCGAACTCCCTGGGGCTGACATATCCGGCAGACCGTTTTCGATCGAAGCCCGTAAAGCTGCGAGTGATGGATCAAGGGGGCAAAAGCGATGAGTCAATTCTGGGACGACATCGCCGCTCGCTCAAACGGGCAACACACGGCACAGGAATTGGAGGCTGCCGCTTATCGTCTTGTCACCGAGCAGGTTCTCTATTACGCAGATCGCCACAGCCGGACTGCGTATTGGATGCTTGAGCGGTACGAACGGGATTTCAAGCAGGCACTGGCTCCACTTGGCATCACGGTCGAGGTCAACCGCCAGCAGCGTTACGCCTATGCGCTACCTCGTCACCTCAAGGCTGGAACCGCCTCGGTGGCTCAAACCGTCCTCGCGCTGGTACTGCGTGCCATTTATGACGAGTCGGCTCGAATCGGGCAATTCACCGATGATGGTGAGGTTATTTGCGACCTGGTCGAACTAGACGAGAAATATCGCCTGATGACGAATCGTGAACTCCCCGCCAAGGGCGAGCTCGACGCGCTCATGAAATCCATGAAGCGGTGGGGCATCGCGAAGAAGTCCGATGAGTACGCCGTGGATGGTGCGGACGATCTGGCCGCATCGCAGCCCTACACCGTCATCATTCGTCCTGCCATCGTGGATCTCCTGGGCGAAACTGCATTGCAACGAATCGCCGAGTGGCACGTGGCCAATCCCGATACCGCAAATGCCGACGGAGGGAACGGCGAGGTGGAACGCCATGAAGATGAGGGGACAGGGGAATCATGAAGTACCTTGAACGCATTCGTGTCGTCCAATTTTTCCTGTTTGAGCGACAGGATCTGCGTCTGAGCGACATCACGGGCATCTTCGGACCGAACGGAAGCGGCAAGAGTTCCATGCTGGACGCCGTGCAGATCGCCATGCTTGGCGCCAACAGCCGGCTGGTCGCCCTCAATGCACAAGCCGACGAACAGGCGACTACCCGGTCGTTGCGCGCCTATTGTTTGGGGCAGTACGGCGAAAGCCCGGAGCATCGCGCTCGCGAGAACGCAACCACCTATATCACACTGGTCTGGCGCGATTCCGAGACCGGAGAACCCTTGTCCATGGGGGTCTGCCTCTATGCGTCCGCTGACAGAGAGAAGCATGAGGTTCTTGGACGCTACATCCTTCCGAAGATCGAGTTGGCCATGAGTGACCACCTCGAAATCGTCGATGGAGAGGAGAGGCCACGCGACTGGGCTACTTTTCGGCATCAGCTGGTGGAGCGGGCCAGAGTGTCCGGCGAGGATCCGCTTTTTAACGATTCCCAGCGCTATATTCAGGCAGCGCTTCTGGCGTTGAGGGGAACCGGTAGCACACCGCACACGGAATCGTTTATCCGTGCATTTCGGTTTGCCCTGCGCATGCGTTTCGACAAGACGGTCGATCAGATCGTCCGGAATGACGTGCTTGAGTCGCGCCCCACCAACATCAAGAAATTCCGCGAAGTGACAGAGTCGTTCCGGCGATTGGCGGAGTTGGTAGCCCAGATCGAAGCAAAGATCGCCGATGGACGCCGCGTGGAGATAGAATTCGCCAAGGCCGCTGCAGAGTCCCGTCGTGCCGCGACATGGGACGCGATTGCGAAGATGACCGCGGTGGAAGTCGCGCGGGAATCTTTCGATCATGCCAGTGCATTACAAGTGAAAGCGGAGAAGTATCTTGCGGCCAAAAACTCGGAACGCAAGAAACTTGACGGGCAGGTTACTCAAGCCAACGCGGAGGCCTTGAGGTTCCGGCAGGCGCGCGAGGCGCACTCGGCTCACAAGGACTACGGCGTACTGCAAACAGAGATTCAAACCGCGGCAGAGCGGGGAAAGGAAAAAAGCAGAGAACTTCGCAGTAGCCTGAATCTGGTACGACGCACGCTTATCGAAGCGGCTGACTCGCCATTCCTGGAAGCGAATGCGCCTGCAATGAAGTCCGCCGCGCAGCCACTTGAAGCGCTTGTGGGTCGGCTTGAGTCTTGTACCAAGGACGAAATCGAATCTGGGCTTCGGCCGGCAGTAAAAGTGGCGGAAAAGGCCTTTTCAGACCTTTTTCAGCAGGGGAGTGCAATTGAACGAAGCCTCGCCGATGCCAATGAGTCGCTGAATCTGGCCAAGGCCGCGCTTTCGCGTATCCAGGAGGGCCGCGCGCCCCTGTCTCCCGACGTTCAGCGCTTGCTAACAACGCTCCGGGATCACGGCCTGAACCCTGTGCCCGTGTGCGATCTTGTGAAAGTGTCGGATTCAGCATGGCAGCCGGTTATCGAGGCTTACCTTGGTCGCAACATCGAAGCCTTGCTGGTTTCTGCCGACGAAGAAAAGGAGGCGTTCCGAATCTACCGCGGCCTTACGGGTCAACGCGCGGTCTATGGTGCGAAGATCGCCATGGAGAGTCGGCAGGCAATTGGGAAGTCGGCGGAAGCAGGTTCGGTTGCCGAATTGATCGAGGGAGAGCATCCCGCTGCCGTGGCGTACCTTCGGCGCCAATTTGGCGATCTACGGCGAGCTACGACAGATGCGGAAGCACTGGCGGCAGGGAAAAGAACGCTTACCCTGGATGGCATGCTCGTGTCGGCAGGGGAGATAGAACGCCTGCGCCTTGTCCGCGCCGAGCTGTTCCGAATTGGCGCCGGGGGCGCTGGCCAGCGCGATGCTCTCCAGAAGGAACTGGATATGCATACCACTGAGGTCAATCGCCTCACGCAGTTGTCGGGTGCGCTCAAGAAATTGCTGAACGCCTTGAGACAGGTTGCCAATGAAACTCTGGTGATGCAACACGTTCTGGATAGCTGGACTGAAATGAACAAGGCATCCCGCGATGTCGCCAGCAGGACGCAGCAACTGCAGGGTATGGCCGACCAGGACTATGTGCGGCTTGGGGAGCAGGAGAAACATTGGACCGAGGTGGCGGACGAGTTGGCGCCGCAAGTGGAGGCTTTGCTCCTGGCCATTGGAGCCGCTGAGAACGAACTTAAGGCCCGGATCGCATCTGAAACCGAAGCGCGGCAAGGCCTTGAGCAAGCGGAGAGCAATTCATCGGAAGCACGGCGCCATCCGGAGTACGACCATGATTTCTGGATGCGCCACTGGGACCCGCTGCTGGAGAGATTCGGCACTGAATATCAGCAGATGGTCGAGCACTGCTATGGCCAACAGGACACGGCCAAAAAGAGAATGGACACTGCTATTGCGAAGGGTATGGGTGAGTGCGGAACCTTCCTCGAGAAATATCGCGAACAGTCGCCACTTGAGGCATCGACCGATTGGAGAAAAGCGGGGCAATGGCTGAGTGAATTGTTGCAGCGGCTGGACCGCACAGAACTGGCCAACTTCAGGGAGCAAATGGATGCGGCTTACCGCACCTCACAGGAAACTTTCCGCAACGACGTTGCAATAGCTTTGAGCAATAACCTGGATTGGCTTGAAGAAACCATGGATCGCCTGAACGCCGTATTGAAGGCGTGCCCAACGTTCTCCAACGGAGAACGATATCGCTTCCGCCGAGTCGTTCGGCCGCAGCTCGATTCGCTGCTGAAGTTCATCAAGGATGTCGCTGCCTTCGGTTCGACGCAGGATCTGCTTGGCGGTCCTGGTGAAGTTCCCGAAGCTTTCAAGCAACTCATAGAGGACAAGATCGCCCCGGGTGCCGGCAGTGTGAGCAGCCCTCTCGACGACTACCGGGAATTCTTCGAGTTCGATATTGAAATCCTGCGCGAAGACCCCCTGTCCAGGCTGACGAAAGTGGTGGGACACCTCAGCAAACGTCTCGGTCCAGGGTCCGGCGGCGAGCACCGGGCACCGCTCTATGTGATAGCCGGTGCGGCACTTGCCTCGGCCTATCGCCTCGATCGCGGGGGGAAAGACGGTCTCCGGCTCATGTTGTTGGACGAGGCGTTCAACAAGATGGACATGACCAACATCATTGCCACCATGCGCTACCTCGAAGAGCTGGGCTTGCAGGTATTTATGGCCAGTCCCGGCGAGAATCTGGGGACGCTGACGGCATTCCTTCACCGGTACTACGACATCCTTCGTGATGCCGACAACAACGCCATCATGCTTGAAGGTCATGACGTGTCGGAGCAAGTCCGGACACAGTTCAGGGAGGATCTGCCCGAGTTCAATCCAGCGCTGGTCGAGGAGGAGGTGACAGCGATGCGGTCGCGTCCAATTGCTAAAGCAACCCAGGATGTGCTTGCCTCGTAATGGATATTCTGGCCCGCTCCCGTCTGGAACGACTCTTGTCTGCTGGCGAGAAGGCGGTCGCTGGCATGCGGTCCCGGCAGGCGGCCTTGACGAGGTCTGATCTCGCCGAATACCGGCAATTCAGTTCCCTCCAGAAGAAGGAATCGTTCGAGGCCACGATGCGTGCCGCTCGCGCGGAGGGCGCGGTCGATCTGGTGTGGGAAGATGGAAAAGCCGAAAAAGGCTTTATCGAACGAATCAATCTCTGTGACGCGAGGCGACTCGCAACGTTTCTGGGAGTGATTCTTGCGCAGGACCAGGTGGCCAAGGCCCAAGACCAGCTTTTGCCGCTGGAGCCGAGGTTTCCTGTAATCAAGGAAGTGCTTCAGCGCTGGTCCGAATTGCGCAAGACGCGGGGACTTGGGCCAAATAGCGTTCCGGACTGGCTGGCCGCTGCTCGAACGATAGAGTTTTGCCGGAGGGATACGGCCATTCAAGCCATATCGCTACCGATACGGGAAGCCAGCGCAAGACTTTTCAATGACAGCAAGCGCATTGAGAAACTCACAGGTCCGATCGACGTGCTGCTGGCCAACAGTACCGAAGCCGAGATTCGTGAGCCTGCTGCAGTCTGGCAAGAACTGGGACTCTTTCGGGAAGAGCATCCCGTTCGACTTGCCGGCGATGTACTCGTCGAAAGGGAAAGAGTGACTGCCCGTTTGGACACTCCCTACGCAGGGTTCCCGGCCATGACGGTGAAGCGTCTTGCCAGCGTCCCCGAACTGCTGATGACCATTGAGAACCTGACTACGTTCCATAGTGAAGCGCGTCGGCGATGCAACGAACAGGTGTTGCTGATTTACACCGCCGGCATGCCATCGCCGGCATGGCGCGCCATGTACCTACGACTGCTGGCGGAATTGCCCGCTCATGTTCCCGTATTTCACTGGGGCGACATTGATGAGGGCGGATTTCGAATAGCAGCGACGCTTGCTCAGGACGCACTCACCGTGGGTCACACGATTCAACCATGGTCAATGCATCCTGAAGACGTTCCGACAGATTTACGTCGCAAGGCCACGCCCCACACATTGGATCGAATCCGGCATTTCGCCAACGCAGCCGGGTGGGTTTCCCTGGGAGAAGCGGTTGCGGTCGCCGGATTCACGGTAGAGCAGGAAGGACTGAGATCTTGAAAAGTCTGCTGAACCTGGGCGTCGGACCGAAGGCCGAAGGAACCTAATGAGCGCGACACGCGAATTTACCGAGGTCTTTGTGGTGGGACATTGACTGTAACCGTGGTCACGTCCTCCGAAGGTAAGAGGCAATACCAACTAGGTTACAAGCATTCATCGCCTCGGCCATCCTCGATCTCAAGCGTTTTTTCGACATTCGAAGGCGAGCCAATCGCTTTCGTCGCGATGGGAGGTATCGGTTCCAGCACGAACACGCCCTCTGTACCCGGCATATCGACACTGCTCGCTTCGGATGCGCAAGGTCTGTATGGCCACGAGTGCCCGCGCTGCAGTAGTTATTGGCGGACGGATGGTTTTCCCGTGTACTGGGTCACCACATGCCCGTACTGCGCCCTGCGTGCCGCACCGCACTTCTTTCTCACCAAGGGCCAGCGCAAGTACGTGGAGGAATGCTGCAAGCTCGTCGTCGATGCGATGGAGAAGCCGGATGGTGACTACGTTATCGATTTCGACGCGGTGGCTGATACGGCCCGACAGGGCACGGAAACGCCTAAGTTCTACTACGCAGAGCAGACGCAGCAACACAATTACGTCTGTGAGTCTTGCGGATCGGTTCAAGACATTCTTGGCAAGTACGGCTTCTGTTCATCTTGCGGGACGCGCAATGATCTCATGGTGGTTCGCGCCGCATTGAAAGGCATCCGTGAGCGCGTCGATGCCGGCGAAAACTTGGTTTCGTGTCTGAAGGATTCCGTCACGGAATTCGACAGCGCGGCGCGTGCCATCGCCAAATGCCTGGCGGTCATGGTGAAGATGAAACCTGGACGCAAGGCCGACCTTGAGCGCATGCTCTTTCACAACATCATCCGCCGCGCGGAAGAAATGCGTCATTGGTTCGATATCGATCTCTTCAAAGGGATGGGACCCGAGAACGTCGCCTTCGTGACAAAGATGTTCGCGCGCCGGCATGTTCACGAGCACAACGGAGGTGAGGTAGACGACCGGTACATTAAGGAAACTGGTGACCAGTCAGTCAAGCCGAAGCAACTGATCAGGGAGTCACGTGAATCAGTACTAGACACTATTA
>JANXRZ010000131.1 GCA_025352885.1 Pseudomonadota bacterium
CACCGCCGCCTTCGTACTCACCGCGGCCGTCAGCGTCATCGGCGCGCTCGGCTTTCTGCTGCTGTTCGACGCGACGCGCGTCGTCGAATGATCTGGTCGCTGAGGCTGTGGGCTGCCCGCTTTCAATACGGCGCCATCTGCCACATGGGACTCACCGAGCCGCAGGCGTGCCTGCGGCTGATCGCCCGGGTCGATGGTATCTGCGCTGGCCTTCATGCGAGGCATGATGCGAACCAGCGCAGACTAGGGCCGCGGATCCCGATCCGTCCCATGCGACCTCACCTCAGAATCGCGATACGCCTGAAGTTCGAGCAGCAGTTCCCGTACGTCACACGTTCCCGACCGCCGTTCAGAGGTCGCGGCGACGGGTTCTGCAAGGGCCCGGGCGGGATCGACGCCTAGAACTTATACCCGAAGCCAAACAGGTAGCGACGGCCATACTCCCGGTAGCTCGTCGGCAGCATCAGGGAGCCGCCGTTGACGGTCGTGTAGGAATCGTCGTTGAGACTCGTGCGGTCCGGTGTGTTGGTGATGTTGCTGACTTCAAGTTCGACGGACAGTCCCTTGAATCGACCGTCTTCCCACGCATAGGAGAGTTGTGCGTCGGTCACGTGGTCGGCTTCGCTCGCGACATACGAGGTGTTGATCCAGACGCCACGCACCTGCGCGACATATCTGGAACGGTAACGGTTCGCCACGCGCGCCGACCAGCCGTTCTTTTCATAGTAGGCAGTCAGAGAATAGATTTCGCCGGAGAGCCCCTCGAGGCTCCGCGTGAGGTCCTTGTTTCCATTTTGATCATGACCGGCAATATCGCTGCGATTGTGCGAGTACGTGAGAATCGCCCCGACGCCGTCCAGGGGTCTTGCCAGCATGCCGAAGTCCACGGACGTCGAGACCTCGATGCCGTCGATCTTGCCTCCCTGCCCATTGGCTGGCGCATCGAGCCGGCCGATCTGGCAATTCGTCTGGCCCTGCAGGCAAATGGGCTGGTGCCCTGAAGCGACGGAGTAGCCCGAGAAGTCGAAGTTGATGGTGTCCGGGTAGATGGATGTCTTCAGGTTCTTGCGGAACAGCGCTGCAGAAAAGTAGCTGCGCTTCCCAAAATACTTCTCAAATGACAGGTCGAACGACGTTGCCCGCCACGGCTCCAGGCCCGGGTTGCCACCCGACCCAGACCATTGGTATGCCGCTCCCCCCGCGCCGGGAGGATTCAACTGCGCCGTGATGCCGGCGCGCATGTCATCCATGTTCGGCCGCGCGAGCGTCTTGGCTACACCAATTCGTAGGTAGGTGCTCGAATTGATTTCGCCGATGAGATTGAGGCTGGGAAGGACGTCGTTGTAGGTCTTGCTGTAGGTCACACCCGAAACGATAACCGAATTGACCGGATCCCAGCCGATGCCGCCGGCTTCCTGCTTCGTCCTGATGAGCTGCAGGCCGATATTGCCGTGTACGGGAATACCCGCTGAAAACTTCAGGTTGAGCTTGCCGAATGCAGTGGTGACATTTTCCTTCACGTACCAGTTCCGGCCCGGTGAGTCCGACAGGTTCACGGTGTAGGAATCGTAGGCGCCGCTGTTCAGGGCCGCCATCGTGTCGAAGCTCACCATGCTCGGGATGCCGACGAATCCCAGGTTGACCGGCGACTGCAGGATGCGGGCTGGGATCGGGCTGCACACATCTACAGAGTTGACGCACGACGTGCCATTCTTCAGGGCATACAGCAACTGCGACCGAGCCGTGTCCTTGCTGCGATGCGAGAGATTCACGCCGCCTTCGAAGCCTGTGAACGGGCCGAAGGCCAAGTCGCGCTTCGTGGACAAGCGGATGGCCTTCATTTCGTCGTTGATGGAAATCGGCGACAGCGACCCGGCCGGCGGAATGGAGCCGACGCTGGCGGGATCGTTCGGCGACCACCAGCCGGTAACGCCGCGCAGTTGCACGACACTGCTGCTGCCGTAGTCCAGAGAGGGCGTGTACTGGGAGAACCCAAAGCCGGTGTTCGCAGTGAAGCTGCTAAAGCCAGACATCGTCGTGGCGGAGGCATAGGCTTCTGCCATGACTTCGCTGCGCTCGGCCTTGGAATAGCTGACGTCCAGCGCGGTCGTCCATTTGCCGGAGATCAGTTCAGTGTTCCATCCGAACGCTTTGATCTCGTCCTTTCGTTCGTCCGATCGCGACGACAGAATGGGATCGACATTTGCGATGGAGCCGCTCGTGACGACCGGCCAGTTGCCGTTGAGCGTGGTCGTGCCGACGTTGCTGTAGATCGGATCGTGCCCAGGCAGACCCCTGGATGAAACTTCATCCGCCCAAGGTTCGGTTCGTTGGATATGACGCCCAAGCCTCGGAAATTC
>JANXRZ010000148.1 GCA_025352885.1 Pseudomonadota bacterium
CGGGGCATGAAGGAATTCCCACAGACCGGCGCGCGGCGCGTTCTGTGCTCTGGGCCACAGGACGAGCATGCACCCGCAGGTATACTCGCTCACTCTTGCCGGAACCGGAAACCGGCGGCTCCAGGCGGCGTCCCCGATGAACTTTCCCGCACGGCACCTCACCCTTCCAGAGCTTGGGATCCGCTTTCGCGCGACCCGCGCGGCGAGCATCGCGGTCGCGGCCGGCCTCGACGCGGAAGACTGCGCGCTCCAGTCGATGCCAGATGCAAGCCCGGTCAAGTGGCACCTCGCGCACACGACCTGGTTTTTCGAGACGATGGTCCTCGAGCGCTTTGCGCGAAGCCATTCGCCGTTGCGCGCCGAGTTCCGGGAATTCTATAACTCCTACTACAACGTGGTCGGCGAGCAGTTCCCGCGAGCTCAACGGGGGCTGATTTCGCGCCCGGGGCTGGAAGAGGTCCTGGCCTATCGACGCCATGTCGACGCTGCGATGGACTCCCTACTTTCAGAGCCATCCCTCGACTACGAAGCGCTTAAGTTAATCGAGCTCGGCCTGAACCACGAGCAGCAGCACCAGGAGCTCATGGTCACGGATCTCAAGCACCTGCTCTCGCTCAATCCGTTTTCGCCGGCGTATCGGCAAGCGAAAAAGGAGTTGCCGGCGAAAGCGCCTGCGCTCACCTGGAAAGCGTTCGATTGCGCGCTCGTCGAGATCGGCCATTCGGGAATCGGATTTTCTTTCGACAACGAGCTTCCGCGGCATCGCCAGTTCCTCGAACCCTTTGAGCTCGCGAGCCGCCCGGCCACCGCGGGCGAGTACCTTGCTTTCGTCCAGGACGGCGGCTACGCGCGACCGGAACTGTGGCTCTCCGAAGGCTGGCAAACGGTGCAGGCGCAGAAGTGGGCTTCGCCGCTGTACTGGCGCAGGATCGACGGGCAGTGGCAAGAGTTCACGCTTCATGGACTGCGCCCGCTCGATCCGGCGCGGCCGGTGGTGCATCTGAGTCATTACGAAGCGGACGCTTATGCGCGCTGGGCGGACGCACGCTTGCCGACCGAATTCGAATGGGAGCGCGCGGCGGCGGATGAGCCGGTCACCGGGAATTTCGCCGAGGCAGGAATGCTTCATCCCACCCCTTCGCCGGACGGACCCATGAGCGCGCTGTTCGGCGACGTGTGGGAGTGGACGTCGAGTTCTTATGCGGCTTATCCCGGCTTTAAAACCGCAACAGGCGCAGTCGGCGAGTACAACGGCAAGTTCATGGCCAACCAATACGTGCTGCGCGGCGGGTCGTGCCTAACCCCGCAGGCGCACATCCGCGCCACCTACCGGAACTTCTTCCCCTCCTCCGCGCGCTGGCAGTTTTCCGGACTGCGCCTCGCACGCGATGCCCTCTGACCCGGGCAAGTCGGTTTCCGACTACCGGGAGATCGCCGCGCGGTACGACCACGCGACGCGGTGGATCAACGATGTGCGCCTTGAAGCGGTCGCTGCTTTGCGGCTCCGCAAAGGCGAAACGGTGCTCGATGTGGGCTGTGGTTCGGGATTTTCGTTCGCGCCCATCCTTGAGGCCGTCGGACCGGCGGGCAAGCTGATTGCCTTCGATCATTCGCCCGAGTTGCTGCGCATTGCCGAGGGCCGCATTGCGGATGGCGGCTGGATGAATGTGGCGCTCCTGGAGTCGACGGCGGAAGCAGTGCGGCCGAACGCCCGGCCTTCAGCGATGCTGTTCAGCTATGTTCACGACGTGCTGCAGTCGGAAGCCGCGCTCGACAACCTGTTCGCTCACACGGCGCCGGGCGCACGCGTTGCGATCTGCGGAACGAAGTTATGGCCCTGGTGGGGCGCGCCGGTGAACGTCTATCTCTACGCCACGCATCGCAACTACATTACAAACAGAAGGGAGAATTTCGGCAGGCCCTGGGCCAAGATTGAAAAGCGCCTGCGCAACTTCAAGGTCAAGGTGAAGTGGCCGCCGGGCTGGCGCTATCTCGCGACGGGCACCGTGCGCTGAGACATGTCCCGGTTCGGTTCGGTGCGGGACGTCACAAATCGGGAGCGGCTCCCCGTTCCACAATTGACGCCCCGGCCGGCTACGGCCCAACTTGTGACCTGTCATGCCGCTCCTGTCGCTCGATGTGGAATTCGGTAATGCCGGCGCCATCGATACCAAGGGCACCGGCTGGTTCGCAGGCTTCGGCGAATGGGCGAAATCCGGCAATGCCGACCTTCGCTACATCCCGAAGGACGCGAGCGTCAACGGGCTGTGCGTAAAATGGTTTTTGCACCAGCCCGGCGATCCGAACGGCACCGGCAAGCCAGTGAGCGAAGGCCGGACGCTTTCCGTGCTCGCGGGGCCGCCCGGTGGATTCCGCATCGAGTTTTCGACGGACGGCGCATTCGATCCGGCCTCGACCACGATACATACGCTGCGCGAGCCCGGCGATTTTGCGATCTGGGGGGAAGGCCTGTATCACCGGTGGGCCTGCGTGACACCGTCCTGCATCCTCACGGTTCGCTGGACGCCGCTAACCGAAATTCACAACGGAGAAGACCATGAGCGACCATCCCAGCCCTGAAAAGATCCTCCAGACCGGATTGGCGTTCTGGCCGGCCAAAACGTTGCTGAGTGCCGTTGAACTCGGTGTGTTCACGGAACTCGCACAAGGGCCGCAGTCCTTCGACGTCCTGCGCGAACGCCTTGGCCTGCACCCGCGTTCGGCGCGCGATTTCCTCGATACTCTCGTGGCGCTCGGCTTCCTGAAGCGCGGCAGCGAAGGCTATTCGAATGCGCCGGACGCTGATGCCTTCCTTGACCGGCAGAAGCCTTCATACGTCGGTGGCCTCCTCGAGATGGCCAATCACCGGCTCTACCCTTTCTGGAACAATCTCACGGACGCGCTCCGCACCGGTTTGCCGCAAAACGAATCGAAGTCCGGCGGCCCGGGCCTCTTCGACACGCTCTACGCCGATCCCGCGCGCCTGAAGGAATTCCTGCACGCAATGTCGGGTGTCAGCCGGGGCTCGAACATTGCGATCGCCCGGGCTTTCCCGTGGAAGGACTACAAGTCTTACGTCGACGTCGGCACGGCGCAGGGAGATCTTGCAGTCCAGGTCGCGATGGCCAACCCACACCTTATCGGCATGGGATTCGACCTGCCCCAGGTTGAACCCATCTTCCTGGACTACGCCAAGCGTTGCGGCGTGGCCGGCCGCGTTACCTTCAGGCCCGGGGACTTCTTCAGGGATGACCTTCCCAAGGCCGATGTCGTACTGATGGGCCACATCCTCCACGACTGGGACCTGCCGACCAAGAAAATGCTGGTCCGCAAGGCGTTCGATGCATTGCCCAAGGGCGGCGCCTTCGTCGTCTACGAAGCCATCATCGATGACGACCGCTCGCAGAACGCGTTCGGCCTGATGATGAGCTTGAACATGCTGATTGAAACGCCGGGCGGGTTCGATTTTTCGGGCAGGGACTGCTCCGAGTGGATGCGCGAAGCCGGCTTCTCGAGCACCCGAGTCCAGCCTCTCGTCGGCCCCGATTCGATGGTGATCGGCACCAAGTAAGCGGCGGCTCGTTCAAACGAGCTTGAACTCCTTGAGCGCGTGCTCGCGCAGCTTGTTCTTCTGCACCTTTCCGCTCGCCGTCATGCCGATCGAATCGAAGTTCGAGACGATCCTGAGATAGCGCGGCACGCGAAAATTCGCGCAACGCTGCCTGGCCCACTCGACGAGTTCGGCCTCGTTCGCCGATAGCCCATCCTTGAGCGTCACGTAAGCGCAGCCGACTTCGCCCAGCCGCGCATCGGGCACGCCCACCACCTGGGCCGTCTGCACCGATGGATGCGCGAGGAGCACCTCCTCCACCTCTGCCGGCGCAACGTTCTCCCCTCCCACGCGGAACACGTCCTTGAGCCGCCCGACCATGCGCAGGCGACCGTCCTCGGTCAGCGTGCCTAGATCCCCCGTTCGCAGCCATCCGTCTTCCGTGAAGGCCTTCGCCGTCTGCTCGGGGTTCTTGTAGTAGCCCTTCATGACGCTCCAGCCTTTGACCTGGATCTCGCCCTCCTGGATCCGGATCTCGAGGCCCTCGTGCGTTTTCGCGAGGCCTTCGATGCGCAACTCTTCCGGGTCGCGCCAGTCGCTCATGACGACATTGGGCGACGCTTCGGAGAGCCCGTAGGCCGCGCAGATCTCCTTCGCGCCCATGACGTCCATGATCCGGCGCATGGTCTGCGGACCCGCGGCCGCCCAGCCTCCGCGCAGGTGCAGCTTCTGCGGGTCGAAGTCGGCGTGGCCCATGAGCATCTGGAAGATCGTGTCGTTGCCTGAGGTGAGCGTGCAGCGCTCTGTCTCGAGCATCTTGAGCACGGCGCCGGCCTCGAAAGTGGGCAACGTCACAAGGCACGCACCTGCGACCAGTGAGGCCAGCGCCGAAAGCGTCGAGCCGCCTACGTGGAAGAACGGCCGGCAATTGAAATAGCGGTCTTCCGGCCGGATGCCGAAGCGCGATCCTGCGGCCCAGGCATTCCGCAGCATGTTGTCATGGGTCAGCACGACGCCTTTGGGGTAGGCCGTAGTCCCGGAGGTGAACTGGATGAGGAGCGGATCGTCGGGCGTTACGTTTGCGACAAATCGACTCTGACCCCGCGGCAAGCCGTCGTCCACGTTTACGGCGAATTCGAGGCCGGGAAGGCGCGGCCGGACTTCGACCACCATCGCAGCGTAGTCGTTGTTGAGGAACCGGGCCGTGTAGAAAAGTGCGCGGCAGTCGGCCTGCTCGAGGCAGAACGCAAGCTCCGAGGCCTTGAAGCGCGTATTGACCGGAACGGTGACCGCGCCGATCGAGGCCGCGGCGTAAAAGAGCACCAGCCACTTGTCGTCGTTGCCCATGAGGATCGCGACGTGGTCGCCTTTGCCAAGGCCCATCGACTGCAGGCCCGAGGCGACCGCGTTCACTTCCGCCTGAAGCTGAACATAAGTGAGGCGAACCGTGTCGGTGACCAACGCCTCGCTTGTGCCCCGCTCTTTTGCGTCGTGCGCCAGCACCTCGCCGAGCGTCTGCGCCAGCCAGTTCATTTCTTGCCCATCCACTGTCCCGAGGCGAGTTGCTCCTCGATGGCTTCGATCTCCGCGGCCAGCGCGCCCTTGGGATCGAGCTCGACGCCGCGGTCGATCGTGCGCTTGGCAAGGCGCAGGGACTGCTGCGGCGCGCTGGTAATGGCTTTCGCGATTTCTGCAAGCGTGGGCTCCAGAGCTTCCGGCGCAACCAGCCGCGAAACGAGCCCATGTTCGAGCGCCTCTTGCCCACTTAAAGTTCGGCCCGTGTACATCATGTCCTTGGCCAGGCGCTTGCCGAGTACGCGCGCAAGGCGCTGCGTGGCCCCGACGGTGCCGCGAATCGCTTCGGGCGTCCGGAACGAAGCGCTTGGCGTCGCCACGATGAAATCGCAGCTGGCCGCGATCTCGCAGCCCGAGCCGACCGCCGGGCCTTCTACAACCGCCACCACCGGCATCGCGAGCGCCTCAAGCGCGGCATAGGCATCAAAGCCTTTCTGCCTCCGTGCGCGGACCTGCGCCTCGTCCATGCCCTCGCGCTCCTTCACGTCCGCCCCTGCGCAGAACACGCTGCCCTCCCCCCGCACAAAGACCAGCTTGACCGAAGGATCTGCCGACGCAGCGTTCGCTGCCGCAGCCAGCCCGTCGCACATCCCAAGGTTCAGCGCATTGCGCGAAGCCGGGCGGTTGAGGCGGATTGTTGCGATGCCCTCCGCCACTGAATAAAGGACCGCGTCGCTCACAGCGCCTTGGCCTCGCGAAGCTGCGCGATCTTTGCCGCGCTGTAGCCGAGCCGGCTCTTGAGCACGTGCTCCGTGTGCTCGCCGAGCGTCGGCGGCCGGCCGATTTTCGGATCCTCGAACCCTTCGAACTTGTACGGCAGCCCGAGCGCCTTGAACAAGCCGACACCGGGATAGTCGAACTCGCCGACCAGTCCGCGCGCTGCAACGTGAGGATCGCTAAGGATCTCCGCCACGTCGTTCACCGGCCCCACCGGCACCTCGACTGCGTCGAGCGCAGCGATCAGTTCGTCGCGTTCCCACTGGACGATCGTGCTCGTGAGTATCGGCATGACCTGCTCGCGATTGGCCACCCGCCTGGCGTTGTCGGAGAACTTGTCCTGCTCGCCCCACTCCTGCAGGCCGAGTGCCTTGCACAGCGGCGCCCAGTGCTGGTCGCTCGCGGTGATGTGCAGGTACTTGCCGTCGCTGCAGCAGAACGTAGCGGTCGGCACGCGACCGGGATGCTCGGTGCCCAGGCGAGGCGGCACTTCGCCGAGCGCGAAGTATCGAGCCGCCGCCAGTGTCAGCAGGCTCACCTGCGCGTCCAGCATCGAAAAATCCACGTGGCAGCCTTTGCCGGTTTTTTCCCGTCCCGCAATCGAGGCAAGGATCGCGATGGCGACCCACAATCCTGAGGTGAGATCCGCAACCGGCAACCCGGGCTTGACCGGGCCGCCGCCCTTCTCGCCGGTGAGGCTCATGAGCCCGCCCATCGCCTGGAACACGGTGTCGTAGCCCTTCTTGTGCTTGTAAGGCCCGGTCTGGCCGAAGCCGGTGCAGGAGACATAAACGAGTTTCGCGTTCAGCGCGGACAGCGCCGCGTAGTCGAGCCCATATCGCTTGAAAGTCCCGGCCGGAAAGTTTTCGACGAGCACATCGGACTTTGCCGCGAGTTCACGAATCACCTGCTGGCCTTCCTTGGCGCGCAGGTTCACCGTGATCGATTCCTTGGAGCGGTTGCACGCGAAGTAGTAAGCGCTGTCCACGGCGAGCTGCGGCTCGAAGCTGCGGGTTTCGTCCCCCGTCCCGGGCTGCTCGACCTTGATTACGGAGGCGCCCAGCTCGGCCAGGATCATGCTCGCGAAGGGACAGGCCAGCACGCGCGCCAAGTCGAGGACAACCAAGCCTTCAAGAGGGCGCATAGGCTAAGAATGGCTCCAGTGCTTGCGTTCATGGCAGATAGTTTCCATTGTCAACTACCGTCCTTCCAGTGTCAACGACGCCGCCGCAATTGTGTTCCCTAGCGCACTGATCGGCGGCGCGCGCCTCCTCACTCTTGCGGCTGCGATTTCACGCGCCGAGGAGAGCGTCGATGAGGACCCCGCACCCATATTCCGTCCCGAGCTACGAATTCCGCATGCTGCTCGAAGCCCAGAGAAAGCGCCTGCCAGCCGCCGAGGTCGGGGCCGACGCAATCGACGAGGCGCTCAGGCGGATCCAGCAAGGGCACTACGGGATCTGCATCCGCTGTACCCGCGAGATCGATCGCGGGCGACTGAAAGCCGCACCGACCACCCAGACCTGCAGGCGGTGCGGTGGCGAAGCGGGTTGAAGACTATTCAAACCCGTACTCCTTCCAGCGCTTGTTCACGAGCGCGCGATGGTCGGCGTGCGGCTCCACCGTCGGCGGGAAGCGCTCGTTGTTCCATTCCTTCCTGCGCTTGAAGTGCCAGTTGCGCGTGGCGTCGAAGAGCACGCGCGTCCAGGTGCCGGCGCCGAGCTGCTGCACATCGCGTTCTTCCAGCGGCGTGCTCGGGTCGAGCGCGTGGCCGAGTAAACCCGGAAACTGCGTGATGCCTTCGGTCGCTGCATTCATACGGTAGGCGAGCGCCCAGTCGATCTGCTGGTAGTTCGAGACGTCGATGTCGTCCTCGAACACGAACACGTGTTTATAGCGGCCCTGCCCCGCGCCCGAGCCCCACAAAGCCGCCGCGACCTGCTTGGGCTGCGCCTGGTACGTCTTCCTGATCTTGATGTAGACGTTGATGCCGCAGGTGATCGGGTCGCAGTACACATCCATCACGCCGGGCACGCCCGCCGCGTTGAGGATGTTCCAGGCGATGCCTGCGCGCTGTGCGGAAGAAATCACCGCGTTCTCCGAGAACGAGCCCGGCATGTTGCCTTCCTGCGTGCCGCGCAGGATCGGGTCGTCGCGGTGCATGATGCAGGAAACTTCGATGGTCGGCCGCGGCGTCGGCAGGTCGGAGACGTAGCCCGTGAATTCGGCGAACGGCCCCTCGATTTCATAATTGGCCGGATCGGGATCGATGAAGCCTTCGATCACCATCTCGCAGCTCGCGGGCACTTCGAGATCCACGGTCTCGCACTTCACCATCTTCACCGCCTCGCCGCGATACGCGCCCAGCACTGCGAATTCCGAGACGCCCGCCGGAAGAGGGCTGCCGCCGAGGAAGCCCATGATCGGATCCCAGCCGATCACGCAGGCCACCGGCATCTTCTCGCCGCGGTCGGCGTATTTCGCGAAGTGCTGGCCCCAATGTTGACCGCCCTTGATGAGGAGCGACGGGATCGTGTTCTTCTTGCCGACCATGCCGCGGTAGATCCCCGCGTTCTGGACGCCGGTATCCGGATCCTTTGTGACGATGCACGCGTACGTATTGATGTAGCGCCCGCCTTCGAGGTAATGCCACTTCGGCACGGGGAACTGAAGGAGGTCGACGTCCTTGCCCTTGACGATGTTCTGCTTCACAGGGCCGTCGGCTACGACCACGGGCTCGATCTGCTCGCGGTTCTTCTTCATCACGTGCTGCACGATCTCGTTGTTCGTCGCCGTCTTGGGAAATCCGAGCGCGAGATTGAGCCGCTCGCGCGTGCCGATCCCGCCACAGAACACCTTGCGCCCGCGCGTCTTCTCGTGGCCCTTTACGTTCTCGAAGAGGAGCGCCGGGCCCTGTTCCTCGAGTACGCGGCGCGAGACGGTGCCGATTTCGCAATCCCAGTCGACCTTCGCCACGATCCGGTGAAGCTCGCCTTCCTTTTCCAGCAGCGCAATCCATTCGCGCAGATCGATGCACCCCATTCAGCCTCCGGCAACGTTTGATTCGACCCCGCAAGATTACAGATATTTACCGTTGGGCCTCATGCACGCGGGGCATAATTCCGCTCCAACAAGAGCCCAGCCATGCAGGCAGCCCCCATGCAAACAGTTTTCCTGCGCGTCGTCTTCGCGTGCCTCCTCGCCTTCGGCCCCGCCGCGCCCAGCATCGCCCAGTCAGCCCCGCGCCTGCCCTCGGTCCTTCCGTCGCCGTCGGCGGACATCGACTACACGGCCAAACCCCGCGACACGATGATCGGCATCGCGCGGCGCTATCTCATCGAGGGTCAGCTGCTCGAGGTCCAGCGCGCGCTCTGGGAGCACAACAAGCTTAAAGACAAGGACCAGATCACGCCGGGGCAAATCATCCGCATCCCGGAAAACTGGATGAAGGACGACGCCAACAGCATCCAGCTTGCGCACGTGGAAGGCGACGTGCAATCCAAGGGCCAGCCGCTGCGCCCCGGCGCGAAGCTTGCGCCCGGCGACGATTTCAAGACGGGGCGCGACGGGTACGTCACTATCAAGCTGTCCGACGGCTCGACCCTAATGCTGCAGCCGGGCAGCGACATGTCGATCGCCGGCGTGAAGAAATCGCCACTCGCCCCGGCTGCCGATGCGCAATTCACGCTCAAGAACGGCCGCGTCGAGGCGACGGTGGCCAAGCGCAGCGTGACCGGCGCCCGCTTCGAAGTGCGCACGCCGATCGCGGTCGCCGCGGTTCGCGGCACCAAGTTCCGCGTCGTCGCTGATGACGAGAAGCGCACCGCAACGAGCGAGGTCGTCGAAGGCACCGTGGAGGTCAATGACACCGGAAATCTCGGCAGCGTCTCGGTGCTCGCAGGCTTCGGCACTAGGGTAGCCGAGGGCCAGGCGCCGATCGCGCCTCGAGCGCTGCTGCCCGGGCCGCGCCTGTGGACGGGTTTGCGCCTGTGGGTGCGCCGGCCGGTGCGCCTGAATTTCACCCGCCTGGCCGGGGCGGTGAGCTACCGGCTGCTGGTCGCCCGGCGCGCCGACTTCGCGGACGTCATCTCGGAAACGCTGCTCACGACGAACGAGATCGTGCTGCCCGACCTGCCCAACGGCCCTTACTTCCTCAAGGTGCGCGGCATCGACGACCTGGGGCTCGAGGGTCGTGACACGCTGGCCGATCTCGTGCTGTCGCTCGATGCGCCGGCGGCGCCCGCGCCTGCTGCCTCGCCTGCGCCCGCCCCTGCCCCCGCTGCTGCGGAACCCGCTCCCGCCAAGTAGTCGCTAGCGCAACACCGGCAGGAAGAGGATGAACCGCGAGCCCTTGCCGACGTCGCTCTGCACTTCGATACGCCCGCCGTGCTTCTCGACGGCGGTCTTCACGAAGGCGAGACCCAATCCCGCGCCCCTTTCGCCTTTTCGGTTGGCCGCCTCCAGCCGCTCGAAGCGGTCGAAGAGCTTCGGCAGGTCCTCAGGCGACACGCCGTAGCCCTGGTCGGCGAAGGTGCAGCGCCAACGGTCGCCCTCGGGCTCGATCGTGCACTCGATGCGCGTGTTCTCGGGGCTGTACTTGATGGCGTTGCTGAGCAGGTTGATGAACACGCGGAAGAGCACGTCGCGCACCCCGCGCGTGAGGGCCGCATCCGGCGCGAAAGCGAGGCCCAGTTCGATGTGCTTGCCGTAGGCCTGTGACTCGGCTTCGTCGATCGCGGCCTGCAGCAGGTCCGTGAGGTCGACTGCGGCAAAGCGCGACTCGTCGATCGCTTCGGCCCGCCCAAGCTGCACGAAGTCCTCGGCAAGCGTCAACGAGCGCTCCACGCTGCGCCGGATGCGCAGGAAGAAATCCTCCTTCTGCGTTTCGGGCGCGAGCTCGCGCAGGTCAAGCATCGCGGTGATCGACACGAGCGGCGAGCGCAGGTCATGCGACAGGAAGCGCATGTATTCGTCGCGCTTTCTCTCGGCTTCTTTCAGCACGGAAACGTCGACCAGGCTGATGAGGAGGCCGCGCCGGTCGCCTTCCGAACCCAGGAACGGCACGATCGAGGCGAACAGGTCGCGCTTGTCCGCATGACGGGCCTCGAAGCTCACCGGCGCGCGCTCGATGAGGGTGTTCCACTCGGGCGCGCCCTGCGCGAGCACCGGTGCAAGGACGTCGGACGCGCGCTTGCCGCCCAGGACAATCGCGGGCTTTCCGATGAGCGACGCGGCCTGCGTGTTCACGAGCGTGATGCGAAGCTCCGTGTCGACGACGAGCGCGGCCTGGGGGAGCCCATCCAGCGTGTCGCCCACGAACCGGCGCATGTCCCGCACTCGGGCAGAGGCACGCCGCACTTCCTCGATGCGCGCTTCGAGCTCATCGGAAAGAGCGCTTTTGCGCCGGCGTGACATCGGCGCCGCGTAGGGCAGCAGTTCCGGCTCGCGCGAAGCGGCCGCGAGCTCCTCGTCCATGTAGCGCTGCGCGGCTTCGAGCCGGCGCCAGCTCCAGATGGGATAGCAGAGCGCGAGGCCGAACATCGCCGCCGAGGGCGCGAACCACCAGCCGCCCGCGTAGAGCAGCGCCAGCGTGAGCGCGAACACGCCGACCACGGCCAGCGACGTCACGAACAGGCTGCGCCGGGCCGAGAGCCGCAGGTACGCGCCCATGAGCGCAAGTACGAGCAGCGCAGCCACGACGACCTGGAGCGCGAGCGGTGCAATCGAGATGAACCCCGTGCCCCGCAGGCCGGCAGCGACGTTGGCCGAGAGTTCCACCCCAGGCATTGATCGGCCGAACCCGGATACCGGCGTGGGATAGGCATCCATCATGCCGGCCGCCGTGGCGCCGACGAAGACGAGCTTCCCTGAAAGCGCCTCCTTCGGGACGGCTCCACGAAGCACATCGGCATACGGCACGCTGCGGAAGTGCCCCGCCGGCCCGAGAAAGGCCACATGTACCCAGTGATCGCGCAGCCAAAGTCCGCGCTGGTCCGATTGCGAGGCTTCGCGGCGTTGCCCGGGCAGCTCGGCTTTGTCTTTGCCCTCGAGCGTGGCGAGGGCAGCCGCCAAGTGAAGGTACTGGCGCTCGCCGCCGGCGAGTCCTTCGCGAAGATAAAGGCTTCGGGCGATGCCATCCGCGTCCAGCTCGATGTGCACGTGGCCGACGGCAGCAGCCGCTGCGGCAAACACTGGTGACGGCAGCACTTCTCGCAACTGGCCGGAAGATGACGCCTCCATGATTACGGGCAGGACGACTTTACCGTTACGCTTGATCGCGCGCGCGAGCGCCTCGTCGCCGGCCGGGTCGGCGCGATCCGGTTCGGCAAGAAGGATGTCGACGGCTACGCCCTTCACGCCCATCTCGGTAAGCTTGTCGATGACCGTCGCATGGATGGCGCGCCGCCACGGCCAGCGTCCGATCTGGTCGAGGCTCTGCTGGTCGATGGCCACGATGACGATGTCCTCGGGCGCGGGACGGTGACGCAGTGACAGCGCGGCGTCGTACAACGTCTGGTCGAGCCGCCAGAACCACCCGAGGCCGGCCGCCAGGGCCGTCATGAGCGTGACGGCGGCCGCGGCGCCCATCCACTCGACGATGATCGGCCGAAGAAGGCCAGCCTTCGGCCTTTTTATTTTTGCCATTCCTCCAGCTTAACGCAGGGCGAGCAGGGTGATGCCAAGGAGCACCATGCCGGCGCCTACTGCCGTGCGGCCCGAAAGCCCTTCGCGGTTCTTGAAGACGAAGAGGCTCACCGGAAAGATCATGAGCGGTGTGGTGTGCGTCACCAGCACCGCGAGCGAGATTTCCATGAAGTGCATTGCCGAGACCACGAACATCGCGCCACCCGCGGTGGCGACGCCGCAGGCAGCAAAGAGCCAGCGGCCTTTGCGATCGGCGGACTTGATGCCGCGCCACGCGCCGCGCCAGTCGGGCGTGGTGGCGAACACGCAGATGAGCGCTGCAGTGGAGGCAATGATGGTGCCGAAGATCGCCTCGTTCCACGTGCGCATCGCGTAACCCCTGAGCACGTTGCCAAGCGCAAAGCCGATCACCGTCGCAAGGCCTATCAGCACGCCGCGCTTGAGAACCTTGCCGGAGGGGCGATGCTCGCCCGCGGCGCGCTGCTCGACCGGTTGTGTGATCCACAGGCCGAGGATGACGAGCGCCATCAGCATGAGCTCGTAGGCGCCCAGCTTTTCGCCGATCAGGAGCCAGGCGGCGAGCAGCGTGAAAGCGGGCGCGGACGAATGCACGACGCTCGAGCGCGCGGGCCCAAGCGTGCGAACCATGTCGAACATGAAGCGGCGCCCGAGATACGTGCCGACTACGCCGCCGGCCGCGAACCACAGGGCCTCTTCCGTATGCCAGACGAAAGGCGTGTCGCGCAGCATCAGTTCGACTGCGAACGCGAGGCCCGCAAAAGCTACGTTCACGACCATTACGATGAAGAAGCCGAGCTCGACCGGCATGCGGCCCATCGCGAGGCGCGAGAGCAGGATGTTCGAGCCGAAGCACAGCATCGAGAGCAAGGAGAGGGTTACGCCCATGCGCGAGGATAAGCGGTAAACTTATTTCATGGACTCAGGAAGCCGCCGGTTCGCGGACCGTTTCACACCGTACGACGAGCGCTCGCAGCCCGCGATGCAGGTCGAGGGCTACAAGGAAACGCTCGTGCGCGTGCCGAAGCGCGCCTTCTTCAAGCGGCCGGTCACGCTTTCCGAAATCACCGGTCCGCTCAATCTCGGGAAGAAACTCGACGCGGACCTCTCGGACCTTTCGCGTACCAAGGCGGGCGGCCGCGCACTGGGGCAGCTCATCTGGGTCACCGGGTGCCTGCTCGATGAGGACGGCGAGCCGGTGCGCGGCTCGATCATCGAGGTGTGGCACGCGAATGCCGCAGGCCGCTACATCCACAAGATGGACGCGAACTCGCCTTTTCCGGAAGACCCGAATTTCTTCGGCTCCGGGCGCTGTCTCACGGATCACGAAGGGCGCTACCGGTACCTCACGATCAAGCCGGGCGCGTACCCGGTGCCGAATCACCCGGAGCGCTGGTGGCGCCCGCCGCATATCCACCTTTCGGTCTTTGGCGAAGGCTTCATGAGCCGCCTCGTCACGCAGATGTTCTTCCCGGAGGATCACCTGAATGCGCAGGACCGCATCCTCAACAGCGTGCCGGACCCCAAGGGCCGCCAGCGCATGATCGCCAAGGGCGTGCCGATGCTCGAACTCCCCCGCGCGGATGTGGTTGGCTTCAGCCATGACATCGTGGTCCGGGGGCATCGCTCAACGCCGTTTGGTTTGTGATGTGCGGCTTGTAATGCCAAAACTGACTGCAACCCCCAGCTGCACCGTCGGGCCCTTCTTCCCGACGCACTACTTCGGGCCGACGGACAACGACCTCACGGTCATCGGCGACAAGCGAGCCAGGGGGCACAAGATCTACATCGGCGGGAACGTCTTCGAAGCCAACCGCGTGCCGCGCTGGAACGGCATCGTCGAGATCTGGCAGCCGGACGCCTCAGGGCATTTTGCGCATCCGAACGATCCCGCGAGTGCCAAGGCCGACCCGGATTTCATGGGGTGGGGACGGCGCGCGACCGAGGACGACG
>JANXRZ010000176.1 GCA_025352885.1 Pseudomonadota bacterium
CACCGAAGGCGAATACTCGACGGTAGGCGGCCGCCTGTTCGAAGGCACCGACCGCGAGGTCGTCCAGCAAACCTCGACGTTCACGCGCAAAGGCGTCGACCGCATCCTCAAGTACGCGTTCGAGCTCGCGAAGAAGCGCCCCAAGCAGCACGTCACCTCCTGCACGAAGTCCAACGGCATCACCATCACGATGCCGTACTGGGACGAGCGCTTCGCTGAAATGAAGAAGCAGTACCCGGGAATCCGGACCGACCAGTACCACGTCGACGGGCTCACCATCCAGATGGTGCTCAACCCGGACCGCTTCGACGTAATCGTCGGCTCGAACCTTTTTGGCGACATCCTTTCGGACATCGGCCCGGCGACCGCCGGCACGATCGGCATCGCGCCGTCCGGCAACATCAATCCGGAGCGCCTCTTTCCTTCGATCTTCGAGCCGGTGCACGGCTCGGCCCCGGATATCGCCGGGAAAAAGATTGCCAATCCCATCGGCCAGATCTGGGCCGGTGCCATGCTGCTCGACCATCTGGGCCATGCCGACGCCGCTGCGGCCGTCGTGCGCGGCATCGAGACGGTGATTGTGGACGGACCCCGCACGCCGGACATGGGCGGCACGGCCAGCACATCTGACGTCGGGGCAGCAGTTGCCGAGGCGGTCCGCGCCGAGAAGGCCCGGAAGGCCGCATGAAAACGTATCGCATCGCTTCGATCCCCGGCGACGGGATCGGCATCGAGGTCATTGCCGAAGGCGAGAAAGTGCTTCGCGAGCTTGCGCGCAAGGACGGCGGCTTCGCGCTCGAGTTCACCCCGTTCGACTGGGGCTCGGAGCGCTTCCTCAAGCGCGGCGCATACATGCCCGAGGCGCCGCTCGAGATCCTGAAAAAGTTCGACGCGATCTTTTTTGGCGCGGTCGGCTCGCCGGACGTGCCGGACCATATCTCGCTCTGGGGCCTGCGGCTGCCGATCTGCCAGGGCTTCGACCAGTACGCGAACGTGCGGCCGGCGCGGGTGCTCCCCGGCATCACGAGCCCGCTGACGAAGGGCAACGAAATCGACTGGGTCATCATTCGTGAAAACACCGAGGGCGAGTACTCGGGCTCGGGTGGCCGTGTGCACAAAGGTTTGCCTGACGAGGTGGCGACGGAGACCTCGGTCTTCACACGCAAAGGCGTCGAGCGCATTCACCGGTTCGCTTTCGAACTGGCCAAGAAGCGCCCCCGCAGGCACCTGACGCTTGTGACCAAGTCCAATGCGCAGCGCCATGGCATGGTGCTTTGGGACGAGGTCTTCTACGAGGTCGCCAAGAATTACCCTGACGTGCGCACGGACCGGCAGCTGGTCGATGCGGTAACGACTTCCATGACCCTCAAGCCTTCGACGCTCGACACGATAGTCGCGAGCAACCTGCACGCGGACATCCTCTCGGACCTGGCTGCAGCGCTTTCGGGCTCGCTCGGCATCGCACCGACCGCCAACCTGAATCCGGAGCGCACCTTTCCTTCGATGTTCGAGCCGATCCATGGCTCGGCTTTCGACATCACCGGCAAGGGCATCGCCAATCCCATTGCGACTTTCTGGACCGCGTCGATGATGCTGGAGCACTTGGGCGAAGCCAAAGCGGCGGCGCGCATGATGAGCGCCATCGAGAAAGTGACTGCCAGGAAAGTCTTCACGCCGGACCTGGGCGGAACCGCCCGGACAGGGGACGTGACTGCGGCCGTCGCTGCAGCGCTCTAGTGAATAAAGTAAAACTTTCATTTACATAGACCTAACAGGCAAGCGGCTGTCAGGGAAATTAAATTTCCAAATCAGGAAAACACAAGGAGCACACCATGGGCAATCGTGACCGCCAGCGCAGGGAAGAAAAGAAGCCCAAGAAGCCCAAGCCGGCCCCGCCGGCCCGCTAGAGATCGCACCCTCGGGGGCGGTAGTCGTCGCCTTCCTGAGTTCGCTCTTCTTCGCCATCGCGCACATCACGGCGCGAGTCGGCCTGCGCACAGTGGGTGCACGCTCAGGCGCCGCCCTGAGCGTGCCCACGGCAGCGGTTCTCTTTATCGTTGCAACGCCTTTCGTGCTGGACTTAAGCGGCTTCGATTGGCGCGCGGCGCTCCTGTTTGCCCTCGTAGGCCTGATCTTTCCCGCAGCCGTCACGCTGCTCACTTTCCGCTCGAACGAACTGCTCGGGCCCACGGTGACAAGCGCGGTCTCGGGCACTTCGCCCTTGTTTGCCCTGGCGGGAGCGAGCCTCTTCCTCGGTGAGCGGGTCCCCGGACAAGCGGCCCTGGCTGCAGTGGGAGTCGTCATCGGCGTTGCCCTCCTGTCCTGGCGTCGTGAAGAGACGAGGCAGGGCTTCGGCGGCTGGGCGCTCCTGTGGCCCCTCAGCGGTGCGTTGGTGCGCGCCCTGACCCAGACCGGCATCAAGGCAGGTCTCCTCATTTGGGCCAATGCATTTGCGGCCGGGCTCATCGGCTACCTGCTCTCCTCCACCGTGCTGATTGCGGCAGACCGCCTCAGACGCTCCGCGCGGCCGAGGTTGAGCCGGCGCGATTTCGCATGGTTCGCCGGAACGGGCGTGCTGAACGGCGGCGCGGTCCTGCTCATGTACTACGCGCTTGGCATGGCGCCGGTCTGGGTCGTCGCCCCGATCATCGCCTCGTCGCCGCTCCTGACGGCCCTGATCAGCACCGCCGTGCTGCCGGACGACAAGCTGTCGGTGCGCACCGCTTACGGCGCCGCGATCACTATCGTGGCGATCGTGTGGCTCATGCGTTCGATGAACCCTGCTTAGCTCCAAGTGAATACCGCCCGCCTTAAAGCGTACTGCGCGAGCTTGGCCGGCGCATCGCGCAGGCTGTACGGCGCGCCGTACAACATCCTCGTGTATCAAGTCGGCGGCAAGACCTTCGCTTACTTCAAGACGAGCGAGCCGGAGAAATGGCGCTTCAGCGTTAGGGTTTCACCGGACCGGTTCCTGGAGTTGACCGACCGGCCGGGCATCAAGCCGGCCCGCTTTCGCGGCCGCTATCACTGGGTGACGATCGTAAAAATCCAGGCGGTGCCGGGGGATTACCTCGGCGAGCTGGTCCGCGCCTCGCATCGCCGCGCGCTCGGATCGCTCAGTCGCAGGAAACAACTCGAGATCAGCGGATAATCCGGCCCAACGGGCAACAGGGAGAAATCGCATGGCAACTGAAAAGCGTTTACGGATCCTCATCGTCGGCGCGTCGGGCACCTTGGGCCGGGCGGTTGCAGCGGAACTCGGCGCCCGCCACGACATCGTTTCCGCCGGCCGCAACTCGGGCGACTTACGCCTCGACCTGACCGATACGCCCAGCATCACCGCGGCGCTCGCAAAAGCCGGCAAGCTCGACGCGGTGATCTGCACCGCCGGTCATGTGACGTTCGCGCCGCTTGCCGAGTTCAAGGCCGCCCCCTACGGCGAGTCACTGCACACGGCGGGCATCAAGGACAAGCTGCTCGGTCAGGTGAACCTGGCGCTGGCCGCAAGGGATGTCCTTGCGGAGGGCGGCTCGATCACCCTGACTTCCGGCATCCTTTCGGAGCAGCCGATTGCC
Organism: Pseudomonadota bacterium; assembly: GCA_025352885.1. Lineage (GTDB taxonomy): Bacteria > Pseudomonadota > Gammaproteobacteria > Burkholderiales > SG8-39 > SZAS-79. The sequence continues at coordinate 3,576 of JANXRZ010000176.1, forward strand.
TTCGGCACTTCGGCAAGCCTGGTAAACGGGGCCCTTGAAGCGTTCGTCCTCGCCGCGGCGATCGAGCTTCCGCGCGGCCTGCGCATCAACGCGGTGAGTCCGACGGTGCTCGTCGAATCGATGAAGGACTACGCACCGTTCTTCCGCGGCTTCGAGCCGGTAAGCGCAGCGAGGGCGGCGCTTGCATTCAGCCGCAGCGTTGAAGGCCTCCAGACCGGTCACGTTTACAAGGTTTTCTGGTCATGAGAAAAGCCTTGCTCGTGTTACTCGCCCTCATCGTGCTCGGGATCGCCGGCGTCTGTGCCTATGTCCCCGGCAGCACGGAGCGCAACATGAATCCGGTGTTGAACGCCCCGCCCTACAAGGCCACGCCCGAAGCTGCGGCGCTTCACAAGCGCCTCCTGGTCGCGGACATGCATGCGGACTCGCTCCTGTGGGGGCGCGACCTCAACGCGCGCGGCACGCAGGGGCAGGTGGACATTCCGCGGCTCATCGAAGGCAACGTGGCTCTGCAGGCGTTCACGATCGTGAGCAAGTCCCCGCGCAACCTGAACATCGAAAAGAACGACGACAGCACGGACAACATCACGCCCCTTGCCATCGTCGGGCTCTGGCCGCCGTCGACCTGGACCAGCCTCAAGGAACGCGCGCTCTACCAATCCCAAAAGCTCCACAAGTTCGCAGAAGCCTCCAGCGGACGGCTGACCGTCATCCGCACTGCGGCGGATCTCACCGCCTACCTCGCACGACGGCATAAGGAGCCTGCCATCACCGCAGGGCTTCTCGGCATCGAAGGCGCCCAGGTCCTCGAAGGCAATCCCGGGACGATCGACGCCCTCTTCAATGCGGGAATACGGATGATGGGTCCCGCGCATTTCTTCGACAACGAAATTGCAGGCTCTGCGCATGGAGTCGAGAAAGGCGGGCTGACCACGACCGGACGAGAAGTCATCAAGCGCATGGAACAAAAGAAGATGCTCGTCGACCTTGCGCACTCGTCGCCCAAGACGATCGACGACGTGCTTGCCATGGCAACGCGGCCGATCGTCGTCTCCCACACCGGCGTCAAGGGCACCTGCAACAACGCGCGCAACCTGAGCGATGCGCATCTCAAAGGCATCGCGGCCACCGGGGGCGTCATCGGGATCGGCTATTGGGAGACAGCCGTGTGCGGAACGGACGCCGACTCCATCGCCAAGGCTATCAAGTACGCCGTCGGGATTGCGGGCGTGGAGCACATCGGACTCGGTTCGGACTACGACGGCGCGATCAAGGCGCCGTTCGACACCAGCGGTGTCGTGCTCGTGACCGATGCGTTGATGCGCCAGGGCTTCAACGAGAAGGACATCGCGGCCATCATGGGGGGCAATTACCTGCGGCTCCTGGGGCAGACCCTGCCTTGATCCGCGCCATTACGGCGGCCGAGCGCGCGGAGTACGAGCGGGACGGCGTCGTTTGCCTGCGCGCCATCTTTCCGCTCGAGTGGATCGATTTCCTGGCCGGTGCGGTCGATGAGGCCATGGCCAAGCCCGGTCCCCATGCTGAGGACTACGAAGCGAAGAACGGGTCCGGCCGCTTCTTCGGCGATTTGGAACTGGCCGAGCGCCTGCCCGCGTTTCACCGCTTCGTGCACGAGTCGCCAGCCGCGGAAATTGCGGGGCGCCTCATGGGTGCTTCGCGCATCAACTT
>JANXRZ010000205.1 GCA_025352885.1 Pseudomonadota bacterium
CCGGCACGGTCGAGCGCGCGAAGGTCATCACAGCCGCCTATGTGCTGCTCGCCGATCCAGATCTGGGGCACCGTGCGCTGCCCGCTCTTTTGCGTCATCTCGGCGCGGCGCTGCGGCTCGAGGTCGACGCGTACCTTGTCGATCGCAGTCACGCCCTTGTCAGTCAGCAGGCGCTCCGCGGCAATGCAATACGGGCAACTCGCCGTGCAGTACATGAGGATTTTCGGCATGGCTTATTTCACCACGGGCAGGCCGGCCTGCTGCCAGCCGGCGAATCCGCCCGAGAGGTTGACGACGTTGGAGAAACCGCTCGCGCGCAGAAGCGTCGCCGCCTTGGATGCGCGGCTTCCGTCGGTGCAATTCACGATCACGGGTTTCGACTTGTACTTGTCCAGCTCGCCCGCTCGCGCTTGAAGATTTGCGAGAGGGACATTTTTTGCGCCGAGCAGGTGGCCGCTGGAAAATTCCACCGGCTCGCGCACGTCGAGCACGAGGGCGTCATCGCGATTCATCATCTGCGTCGCCTCCAGCGTGCTGACCCAGGGGCCGCCCGTACCGCGTCGCAGGTAGGGCCAGACGAGCATGGCGCCCGAAATGCCGGCGACGGCGACCAGCATGATGTTGTTCTTGAGGAATTCGAGCGGGACGGTAGAGGGATCCAAGGGAGCCAAGGAGCGGTGATCGAGGGTCGCTATTATAGAATAGGCGAACCCCACATATAGTGCAGGCGGTCACACGCCGCACGCGCCCGCCATGTACAAACTCGTCCTGTTGCGTCACGGTGAATCGGACTGGAACCGGGAAAACCGCTTTACCGGCTGGACGGACGTGGACCTCTCGACCAAGGGGGTCGAAGAAGCGCGCGCCGGCGGCCGGCTCCTCAAGGCCGAGGGCTATGCATTCGACATTGCCTTCACCTCCGTGCTTCGCCGGGCCATCAAGACCCTCTGGCTGGCCCTCGAGGAAATGGACCGCATGTGGATCCCGGTCGAGCACAGTTGGCGGCTGAACGAGCGCCACTACGGCGCCCTCCAGGGCCTCAACAAGGCCGAGACGGCGGCCAAGTTCGGCGAAGCGCAGGTCCTCGTGTGGCGCCGCAGCTACGATGTCCCGCCCCCGGCACTGGACCCGAGCGACCCGCGCTTCCCGGGGGGTGACCCCCGTTACGCCAACCTCGATGCAGGCGCCCTCCCGTTGACCGAGTGCCTCAAGGACACCGTCGAGCGGGTAATGCCCTACTGGACGAATACGATTGCGCCGGCCATCCGCTCGGGCAGGCGGGTCGTAGTTGCTGCCCACGGCAACTCCCTGCGGGCGCTCGTCAAATACCTCGATGGCATCTCCGACACGGACATCGTCGGACTCAACATCCCGACCGGCATCCCCCTTGTGTATGAACTCGATGATGCGCTGCGGCCGGTGCGCCACTTTTACCTCGGCGACGCAGACGAGGTCGCCCGGCGCGTGGCCGCGGTGTCCAGCCAGGGCAAAGCGAAACCCTGATCGATGAGAGTCCTCCGTCGGGGGCTCGCGGCTGCGCTCTTCCTGGCGGCCCTGCCTGCCGCCCTCTGCTCAGCCGCCCCGAAAGACAGTGACGACCTCAAGGCCCTGCGCTCGAGGATCGATTCGCTCAAGTCGGAGCTCGACCAGAAGGAAACCACGCGGCGTGAGTCACGAGATGCATTGCGCGAGGCGGAACGCGCGATTTCGGACGCCGGACGCGAGTTGCGTTCGCTCGAGGCAGAATCGCACGCGGCCCAGGACGAACTGAAGAACCTCACGGTAAAGCGCCTGCAACTTGGCGAAGGCCTGCAGCGGCAGCAGGCTTCGCTCTCGCGCATGCTTACTGCGCGCTACGCAGCCGGACCGCCCGATGTCTTGCGCGTTGCGCTGTCCGGTGCGGACCCGAACGATGCGGCCCGTGAACTTTATTACCTCGGCGCGCTTTCACTCGCCGTGGCGCGCCTGCTCGCCCGGTTTCGGGCGGATGCCGCGGACCTGGAAAAAGTCTCCGATGCGGTGCGCGAGAAAGCCGAGCGCCTCGAAGCCCTCGAGGCAGGCAAGCGCGTAGAGCGCCACAAGATCGTCGTCGAGTCGCGACAAAGGAAGCACCTGCTCGAGCAACTCGCCGGGGACATCCGCGCAGGGCGCAAGCAAATCCGCAGCCTCGTTGCGGACGAGTCGCGGCTCGCGCGGCTCGTGGCGGAAATCGGCAAGGTGCTGACCGCGAAGCCCGGCGCCGGGTATGCGCGGCGGCCGGGAACGCCGACCAACAAGGTGCCCGAAGGCGCGCCGGAAGGCGGGGACGGATCCTTTGCCAGCCTCAAGGGCAAACTGCGATTGCCGGTGCGTGGGGAACTTGTCAGCCGCTTCGGCAGTCCACGTACCGAAGGTGGGGGCAATTGGAAGGGCGTTTTCATCCGGTCGCCGGAAGGACAACAAGTCAGGTCGATCGCAGCGGGCCGCGTGGTGTTTGCCGATTGGATGCGCGGCTTCGGCAACCTGCTGATCGTGGACCACGGTGAGACTTTTCTCTCGGTTTACGGAAACAACGAGGCACTTTTGAAGCAGCCGGGTGATGCGGTCGGCGCCGGCGAGGCGATTGCGACCGTCGGCAGCACGGGCGGCAGCACGGAAACGGGCTTATACTTTGAATTGCGGCATCTCGGGAAAGCGTTCGACCCGCTGCGCTGGTCGAACCTCAGGTAGGGCCGTATCCAGGAGCGTAAAAACATGGGCAGCACCACCAAGGGCAGCAGAATCAGGCAAACCGGCCTGGTCCTCGTCGGCGTCATTGCCGGCGTTCTCGTCAGCCTCAACTTCCAGGCCATTGCGCAGCGGGATCGCTCTCCGCTGCCGATCGAGGAGCTGCGAGCCTTTACGGAGGTCTTCGGCGCGATCAAGGCCAACTATGTCGAGCCGGTCGAAGACAAGAAGCTCATCAGCGAGGCTATTAACGGCATGCTCACGGGCCTCGACCCGCATTCGGCGTATCTCGACGCCGACGCATTCAAGGAACTCCAGGTCGGCACGCAGGGCCAGTTCGGTGGCCTCGGGATCGAAGTCGGCATGGAAGACGGGTTCGTCAAGGTCGTCTCGCCCATCGAAGACACCCCGGCCTATCGCGCCGGCGTGAAGCCGAACGACCTCATCATCAAGCTCGACGAGACGCCAGTCAAAGGCATGACCTTGAATGACGCCGTCAAGAAGATGCGCGGCAAGCCCAACACAAACATCACGCTGACCATTTCACGCAAAGGCGACCCGCAAGTCATCGTCATCACCCTGCAGCGCGCGATCATCCGCGTTCAGAGCGTGAAATCGAAAGTGGTCGAGCCGGGGTTCGGCTACGTTCGCGTCTCGCAATTCCAGGAGGCTACAGCCGAGAACCTCGTAAAGGCGCTGGACGGTCTTTACAAGCAGGGCCCGCTCAAGGGCCTGGTGCTCGATCTTCGCAACGATCCGGGCGGCCTGCTTTATGGTGCCGTCGCCATCTCGGCCACCTTCCTGCCGCAAAAGGCGCTCGTCGTCTCGACGGACGGGCGGACCGAAGACGCGAAACGCAAGTACTTCGCTTCGCCGGACGACTACCTGCGCGGAGGCGGACGTGACGACTTTCTGCGCAATCTGCCCGCAGCGGTCAAGAACGTGCCGATGGTCGTGCTCGTCAACGGCGGCTCGGCCTCGGCCTCGGAAATCGTGGCCGGCGCCCTCCAGGACTACAAGCGCGCCACGGTGATGGGCACCCAGAGCTTCGGCAAGGGCTCGGTGCAGACGATCATGCCGCTTGGCAACAGCACGGCGATCAAGCTCACGACCGCGCGCTATTACACGCCGAACGGCCGCTCGATCCAGGCCAAGGGCATCACGCCGGACATCATCGTCGAGGAACCGGGCGCGAGCACCGTTGCGCGCCTGCGCGAAGCGGACCTCACGCGCCACCTCATCAACCCGAGGGACAAGCAAGCCGCGGAAAAGGCCGAGAAGGAAGCAGGCGAAGCCGCGGATCGCGCCGCCGCAGCCGCCAAAGCCGCCAAGTCGGCGACGGCAGACGACCCGTCCAAGAAGCCGATCGAGCTCGGCTCGAAGGACGACTTCCAGTTGATGCAGGCCCTCGCCCACCTCAAGGGCGAGAAAGTCGTGGGCCAGCCGCCGAAGACGGTCGCCGCCGAGACCAAGACGCCGGGCGGCTGATTTCCGGGAGACGGCTGTGCAGGACGCGCAGCTGCTGCGCTACAGCCGCCACCTCCTCCTCGAAGAATTCGGCATCGAGGCCCAGCAGCGCCTCGCCTCTTCTCATGCAGTAATCGTCGGTGCGGGCGGCTTGGGCTGCCCGGCCGCGCTTTACCTTGCGGCCGCCGGCGTCGGCAAACTCACGATTGTCGATGGAGACAAGGTCGATGCGACCAACCTCCAGCGTCAGATCCTCTATCGCGACCGTACAGTCGGCGCATTGAAAGCGGGCGCAGCCCGCGACGCGCTGCATGAAGTCAATCCCGAAGTCCAAGTCGTCGCCCTGCCCGAGCGACTCGAGGGCGATGCGATCGACCACGTCGTGGCCTGCGCCGATGTCGTGCTCGACTGCACGGACAACTTCGCGACGCGGCACGCGCTCAATCGCGCCTGTGTCAGGCACTCCAGGCCGCTCGTCTCAGGCGCCGCCATCCGGTTCGACGGGCAGTTGGCGGTGTTCGACCTTCGCGATGCGAAGTCGCCGTGCTATGCCTGCCTGTTTCCGGAGAGCGCCGAGGCCGAAGACGTCGCGTGCTCCGTCATGGGCGTGTTTTCCCCCCTGACGGGAACCATCGGCACGCTCCAGGCGGCCGAGGCGATCAAGCTGCTCTGCTCGATCGGCAAACCGCTGCGCGGCCGCCTGCAAATGTTCGATGCGCTAAACGCCGAGTGGCGCACGGTGCGCGTACCGAAAGATCCGGGCTGCCCGGCGTGCGCCACGAAAGTGGAAGATTTGATGCGCAAGACCTAGAAGACATGCGGCTTTCAGGCCAATCGTTATGCCAAAACTAGAAACTCAGCCGATGTAGCGCCAGTGCCCCGCAAGGGTTTCGGAGGGCTTCTTCGAGAATCCGCTGTGGGCATAAGAATGCAGGCAGCCGATCGCATACCGCGTGAGCGCCGCCGCGTGATGGGCCGGGTCGCCAGCGGCGTCCGCCTGCTGCTGCGACGCGGCGAGCTTGAGCGATTGCTTGAGCGTCGCTTCGAAACGATCGAAGAACTGGTTGATGCGCGCCTGCAGGCGCTCGTGCTCGCCCACCAGCGCCTCACCGGTGAGGACGCGCACCATGCCCGGATTGGTTTCGGCGAACGCGAGCAGCGTTTCAACGAGGCGCGGCGCCTGCCGGCTCACGTCGGCCTCTTCTTCGGCGATGCGATTGGCCAGCGTGAAGATCGAGCTCTCGATGAATTCGATGAGGCCCTCGTACATTTGCGCCTTGGAGGCGAAATGGCGATAGAGCGCGGCCTCGGACACGTCGAGGCGCTCAGCCAGCGCAGCGGTCGTGATCTTCTCCCAGCGCGGCGATTCGAGTATCCCGGCCAGCGCCCTGAGGATCTCGAGGCGCCGTTCGCCTTTCTTGCGTTCGCTCTTTTCGCGCGGCATCTCAGTGAGGCTGGATTATGGACGCGCCGATTGTATCGCTAGATCGCGCCACGGGGGTTTTGCCCATGCGCGTTTCGAAACACGTGCCGGGGAAGGTCCAGCACCGAGCCTATCCTGAGGTCCACGTAGCGCGGCTTGGCAAGACCGCCCGCCACCCACACGGTGGCGATGCCCAGACGCTTGGCGGCCTGCAGGTTCTCGAGCATGTCATCCACGAAAACGCAGCGATGGGGCGCCAGCTTGTGGGCGCGCATGAGCACATGGAACCCGGCGGACGAGGGCTTCGGCCGGTAGCGCGTGCTTTCGATCGTGTAGACGGCGTCGAAATACCGGCGCAGGCCCATCGCACGCAACACTTGCTCGACGTAGTGACGCGGCGCGTTGGAGAACACGAGCTTGCGGCCGCCCAGTCGCGCAAGCGCATGACGCAGCGCGTTGTCGTGCACGAGCATCTCGCCCAGTTCCGGAAAGCGGTGGGTTGCGCTCAGGAACTCGCGTGGGTCGGTGCCGTGATGGCGCATGAGGCCCGAGAGCGTGGTGCCGTACTTTTGCCAGAACCCGGCGCGGATGACGTTCGCGCCTTCCTCATCGACGCCGAATTTTCGCTTGATGTACTCGTTGATCTGCACATGCATCGACGGGAAGATGTGCGGCCGCGCGTCATGCAGCGTGTTGTCGAGATCGAAGATCCACACCCGCCTCGAGGGCGCGATGCCGGCGATGCGCATTACACGATAGTCTTCACTTCGGTCTTCACTTCGGTCTTCACTTCGAGCGAATCAGCGTGCCGACGCCCTGGTCGGTGAGCACCTCGAGCAGCAGCGCATGCGGCACGCGCCCGTCGATGATGTGCACCGTCTTCACCCCGCTCCTTGCGGCTTCGAGCGCCGATGAAATCTTGGGCAGCATGCCGCCCGAGAGCGTGCCGTCGGCGACCATCTCGTCGATCTGGCGCGGCGTGACACCGGTGAGGAGTTTGCCTTTCTGGTCGAGCACGCCCGGCGTGTTCGTCATCATCACCAGCTTCTCGGCGCGCAGCACTTCAGCCAGCTTGCCTGCGACGAGGTCGGCGTTGATGTTGAAGCTCTCGCCCTCGTGCCCGACACCGATCGGCGCCACAACCGGGATGAAATCTCCCGCCTCCAGCGCCGTGATCACCGAGGGGTCGATCGATTCGATCTCGCCGACCTGGCCCAGGTCGACGAACTCGTCCGGCTTGTCTTTCGAGGGCATCAGGAGCTTTCTCGCGCGGATGAACGCGCCGTCTTGGCCGGTGAGGCCCACGGCTTTGCCGCCGGCCTTGTTGATGAGCGTGACGATGTCCTTGTTGACGGCGCCCCCCAGCACCATTTCAACGACGTCCATCGTGGCCGCGTCGGTCACCCGCATGCCTTGGACGAACTCGCTCTTGATGTCGAGCTCGTTCAGCATTTTTTCGATCTGCGGGCCCCCGCCGTGGACGACGACCGGGTTCATCCCCACGAGCTTGAGCAGCACGACATCGCGGGCGAAATCGGCCTGAAGGTCCGCATCCACCATGGCATTGCCGCCGAACTTCACGACGATGGTCTTGCCGTGAAAGCGCCGGATGTACGGCAGCGCTTCAGCAAGGATGCGTGCCTTGTCGGGCGTGCCTGCGTTCGGGCCTGGGAGTATTTGCGTCATGACGCAGCGATTTTAAGGGAAGCGCAAAGAAAAAGGGGCCGGCGCTTTCACGCCGACCCCCGCCTGGCCACTGTCCACGAACTACTGGATGCTGATCTGCTTCCTTTGCGCCGCGGCTTTCTTCGGCAGCGTCAGTTCCAGCACGCCGTCGTTGAACCGCGCTTGCGCGCCGGCATCGTCGATCTCCTGCGGCAGCGTGAAGCTGCGGCTGACCTTGCCGTACATGCGCTCGGAGTGCAGCACGCGCTCGCCCTGCCCGTTCTGGCCGCCTTCCTTGGTCTCCTTCTCTCGCTTGATCTCGGCGGCCAGCGTTACCTGCGCCCCGTCCACCGTCAGCTGGATGTCTTCCTTCCGGACGCCGGGGAGCTCAGCGTGGACGACGTATGCGCCGTCCCTTTCAGTCACGTCCACCTTCACCTGCGCGACTTGCTCGCGGCCTTCGGAATACATCGGGCGCACCAGAAATCCCTTGAACAGGTCATCGACCAGGTTGCCTAAAGCATCGGCACGCGGGTCGAAACGGGTTACGTTCACCATGATCGATCTCCTTTCCTCTGAATGAGTGGGCGGGGCCCCTTGCCCCAGCAATCAGATGGGATCGGGCTCCGCCCGTTTCAAGCCCCGGTGGTGCCTTAAAGGACAAATCTCGCAAGATCCTCATTTTTCGAAAGTTCCGAAAGCCGTGCATCCACGTACGCCGCATCGATGGCAACCTCGGCCGGGCCATGCCGCCCCGCCTCGAAGGAAATCTCCTCGAGCAGCTTCTCGAGCACGGTGTACAGGCGCCGGGCGCCGATGTTCTCGGTCTGCTCGTTCACGGCAAACGCGATCTCGGCGAGCCGTCGGATCGCCTCGGGCAGGAACCGGATCTTCACGCTTTCCGTGCCGAGCAGCGCTTCGTACTGCCGCGTGAGGCAGGCGTCCGTTCCGGTCAGGATCTTTTCGAAGTCCTCCACCGATAGCGAGTCGAGTTCCACGCGGATCGGGAAGCGACCCTGCAGTTCCGGAATCAGGTCCGAGGGTTTCGCGAAATGGAAAGCGCCGCTTGCGATGAAGAGGATGTGGTCGGTCTTCACCATCCCGTATTTCGTGGACACGGTCGTCCCTTCGACCAGCGGCAGCAGATCCCGCTGCACGCCCTGGCGGGACACGTCCGCGCCGGCGACCTCGGAACGGCTGGCGATCTTGTCGATTTCGTCGAGGAACACGATGCCGTTCTGCTCAACGTTCTCAACGGCCTTCGTCTTCAGGTCTTCATCCGACACCAGGCGCGCGGCTTCCTCGTCAGTCGCGAGGATGAAGGCATCGCGGATTTTCATCTTGCGCGTTTTCTTCCGCCCCTGTCCCATGTTCTGAAACATGCCCTGGATCTGGGTGGTGAGTTCCTCCATGCCCGGCGGCGCCATGATTTCCATTTGCGGCTGGACAGCCGCCACCTCGATCTCGATTTCCTTGTCGTCGAGCTCCCCTTCGCGCAGCCTCTTCCTGAACTTCTGGCGCGTCGGGTTCTCGGCAGACGCGTCGTTGGCCGCGGCGAATCCGACTTCGCGCACCGGCGCAAGCAGCGCATCGAGAATCCGCTCCTCGGCCGCCTCCTGTGCATGCGTCCTCACCCGGCGCATCGCCTGCTCGCGCGCGCCCTTAACGGAAATCTCCACCAAGTCGCGCACGATCGTGTCCACGTCGCGGCCTACATAGCCCACCTCGGTGGACTTGGTGGCTTCCACTTTGATGAAAGGCGCATCGGCCAGGCGCGCGAGTCGACGGGCGATCTCCGTCTTGCCCACGCCCGTCGGGCCGATCATCAGGATGTTCTTCGGCGTGATCTCCTGGCGCAAGGGCTCATCCACCTGCTGCCGCCGCCAGCGATTGCGCAATGCAATGGCGACGGCCCGCTTGGCCCTGCCTTGGCCGACGATGTGCTTGTCGAGCTCGTGCACGATCTCCTGCGGCGTCATCGAACTCATTCCAGTACCTCGATCATGCGTTGGTGGTTCGTGTAGATGCAAAGGTCCGCAGCGATGGACAGTGAGCGCTCAACGACGTCGCGCGCAGGGAGCTCCGTATTTTCGATCAATGCGCGCGCGGCGGCCTGGGCGTAAGGGCCCCCCGATCCGATGGCGACGATGCCCAATTCCGGTTCAAGCACGTCCCCCTGGCCCGTGATGACGAGCGAATTTTCGCGATCCGCCACGGCAAGCATCGCCTCGAGCCTTCTCAGCATGCGATCGGTGCGCCAATCCTTTGCGAGTTCGACGGCCGAGCGCATGAGGTTGCCCTGGTGCTTTTCGAGCTTGGCCTCGAAGCGCTCGAAGAGCGTGAAGGCATCCGCCGTGCCACCGGCAAAGCCGGCCAGGATGCGGTCGTGGTAGAGCCGGCGCACCTTGCGAGCCCCGCCTTTGATGACGATGTTGCCTAGGGTCACCTGGCCGTCGCCGCCGAGGGCTACGCTTTTGCCGCGGCGAACGGACAGGATGGTGGTGCCGTGAAATTGTTCCATGGGGAGTCCGAGGGGGTGGTCGGAGGGGGCGGTCGGAGGCACATGGGGCCGTGCCACCCGATTACAACCCCGGTGAGCGCCGCCCGAGCGCAAGGGCCGCGACGACGCCGATGACTGCCATGACGCAAACGACCATGGGCCCCGAGGGCAAGTCGGCGAAAGCCGACAATGTGAGGCCCGCTGCAAACCCAAGCAGGCCGACTGCATAGGCCTTGGCCAGCCGCCCGCTCTTCACATAAAAAGTGGCAAGCGCCGGGATGACGAGCGTTGCGAAGACCAGGTACAGGCCGACCAGCTGCACGGACACGGTCACCGCGCAGGCGAACAGCACGTAGAAGCCGACGCGACCGATTCGCGCACCCGCGGTAAACCAGATGGTCAGGATCGCGCCATAGATAAGCGCATCGATCGGCAGCCGGCCTGGGTGCACCCACAGGATCTGCCCGACGAGCAGGTCCTTAAGGTGCTCCCCGCCGTGCGGATCGCTCGCCAGCATCAGCAACGCGACGCTCGAAGCGAGGACGAACGTCACGCCGATGATCGCCTCCTGCACCTCTGGCCAGCGACGCTCGGTCCAGGTCAAAACCAGCGCGGACAGCACGGCGGCACTGAGCGCCGCGACCTGCATCGCGGCGCCCTGCGGTTCCCAGCCGAGTGCGTCGGCGGTAATTACGCCGAGTCCGGCGATCTGGGCAATCGCGAGGTCTATGAAAACGATGCCGCGGCCGATCACCTGCATGCCCAAAGGCACGTGTGTCGCGGTGACCAGCGCGCCGGCCACCATTGCAGGCAGCAGGAAGGCAAGGCCGGCCGTGTCGAAGTTCATTTCACGACCGCGAGCAAGCGCCCGATGGTGTCGTCGAACAATCCGAAGAGGTCCTTCGCCTTGTCGCTTCCACCGACTGTGAAGGGCAAGAGGACAGCCTTGATGCCGGTGCGCTCGGCAAGGAACTCGGCTGCCTTCGGGCTGTTATAGGCTGAATAGACCACAGCCCGCGCCGGATCGCGCTTCATGCGCTCGACGAGTTCTGAAAGGTGAGATGGGGTCGGAGGGATGCCGGGTTTCGGTTCGAGGCTGCCGACTTCCCGCATGCCCAGCCAGTTGATGAAGTAAGACAAGTCCTTGTGGTAAACGACGATGGGCACACCCTTGAGTCTTGCCCCTTCGCCCTCCCAGCGCCCGATCGCCTGTTGCCAGCGCTCCAGGAAGGCCGCCGAACCTGCCTTGTATCCGACCGCATGTGCGGGATCGATTTGGGCGAGCCTTTGGCTGAGCACGTCAGCAATTTTGGCGATATTGCGCGGATCGAGGTGGATGTGTGGATTACCCCCCGGGTGAATATCGCCTAGCGAGCGGTCAATCACCCTCGGGATCTCCAGTCTTGCGACGAACTGGGAAGCCTCGAGATAGCCGGGGGAACCGGGCTGGACTTTCGAATTGCCCGACTGGGTAAACAGCAGCGGTAACCAGCCCACCTCGAGGTCCGACCCAGAGCACACGACGATGTCCGCCGAACGCATGCGCGCGATCAGGCTTGGCTTGGCCTCGAGGCGATGCGGGTCCTGCAGCGCGGTAGTCGCCGAATACACTGAAACCCGGTCCCCGCCGATCTCCTTGGCAAGAGCGCCCCATTCCGGCTCGCATGCAAACACGTTAAGCGCCGCCGCGGCAGTGGACGTTGCGAGCGCCATTGCCAGAAGCGTGAGAACTTTCAGTGTCGGTTTCATGGATTCACCTCAAAATTTATGCGCGCCATGCGCCCCGAGGCTCATGATGTATTGGAGGAACACCTGGTTGTCGCTCGTGCCGACCTGCGACCGGTCGCGTGCGAACTGCAGTCTCAGGCGCGAAAACTCGCTCGGGCTCCAGTCGACCATGAAGGTGTTCCGGGTCGGGTTGTAC
>JANXRZ010000279.1 GCA_025352885.1 Pseudomonadota bacterium
GCCGAACGATCCGAGGAAGAGAATCCTGGCGGTCTTGGCTGACTCTCAAGGGTTCTCGGCAAACTCTATAGAAAAGCATCTCAGTGTTTCACGAAAAACCATACGGCACTATATCAAGATATTCAAGGCCGGCGGACCGGACATACTACTTGGCCGCAAGTGCAAGACGAGAAAAGCCGACGACGAATCCTTCAAGAAGGCTTTGTTTTCTCTTCTTCACGAGCCGCCGGCCCTGTCCGGCCACAACCGGACGACGTGGCGCATGCAGGACCTGCAGAAGACAATGAGGAAAGGAGGGCACCCGGCATGCGACTCGGTCATAAGGGAGGCTATCAAGAAAGCGGGATTCAGATGGCGATCCGCCAAGATCGTCCTCACGAGCAACGACCCGGAGTACCGAGAGAAACTCGAACACGTTCAGACGGTTCTTTCGGGCCTCGGGAAGAACGAACGGTTTTTTTCAATCGACGAGTTCGGGCCGTTCGCGATCAAGACGAAGCCGGGTCGCGTCCTCGCGGAACCCGGGTTCATGCCGAGCGTGCCGCAATGGCAGAAGTCAAAAGGCTGGTTAATCGCCACCGCCGCGTTAGAGCTTTCCGGCAATCAGGTCACGCACTTCTATTCGCGGGCGAAGAACACCGCCGAGATGATCCGGATGGCCAAGATTCTTTTGATGGAATACCGCAACGCCGAAAAACTTTACCTCTCCTGGGACGCTGCTTCATGGCACATGTCGAAGGAACTACTAGCGTTCGTGGATGAGCACAACGGCCAAGCGGACCGGGTTCCGAAGCTGGAACTCGTCCCGTTGCCGGCGTCGGCCCAGTTCCTAAACGTCATCGAGTCGGTGTTCAGCGGCATGGCCCGGGCCATCATCCACAATAGCGACTACACTTCTGTAAAGGTCGCGATGGAAGCTATCGACCGCCATTTCGATGAGAGGAACCGCCACTACCGGGACAATCCCAAACGTGCCGGGAAGAAGATTTGGGGGTTGGAGAGAACCGAAGCCGCGTTCAGCACCAGCAACAACTGCAAGGATCCGGCCTACCGTTGAATCGACGGATTGGTCCGTACGCGGAATAATTATCGACCTATGGTTACCAAAGTAGGCGACTGCCACATCTGCGGACAGAACGGATCACTTTCATACGAGCACGTTCCCCCTCGGAGTGCGTTCAACGGCAGCCGCATTTGGGTCGCACGAGGCGAGCAACTGTTTCAAGGTCGCAGCATCGATTCGCTGCGCAAAGAGCAGCTGCAGCGAGGCGCAGGCGACTACACTTTGTGCGCGCAGTGTGGCGAGGAAGCACCGCCGCATGACACGCGATTTCGCCTTCTCCGGGCTGATTGCCTGCCATGCCTGCGGCTGTGCCGTGGTCGGCGAGATCAAGAAGGAACGCTACGTCTACTATCACTGCACCGGTCATGCCGACAAGTGCCAAGGCAACCCGGCGACCTGCCGCCGCAAGTATGTGCGCGAAGAGGTTCTAGAGAAGCAGTTCACCGAACTCCTGGGCCGGCTGCACTTCGATAGCGAGGTGCTGGAATGGGTACGCGATGCGCTGCACGCCAGCCACGCCGACCAGCGCCGCGAGCACGAGGAGGCAATTAAGCGCCATCAGGCCGAATACAAACGGCTTCAGGGCCGCATCCATGCCATGTACGTCGATAAGCTCGACGGCATCGTTGTGGCGGCGTTCTACGACAAGATGTCGAACCAATGGCGCGAGGAGCAGAGCCGCTGCCAGCGCGAGATCGACCGGCTACAAACCGCGAACCAGTCCTACATGGATGAGGGCGTGCAGATTCTCGAACTCGCAAGCAACGCGCAAACGCTCTTTGAAAACCAACAACCTCGCCAAAAAAGGCGGCTGCTCAACTTTTTATTATCGAACTGCTCATGGGAGGACGGCGAGGTCGTCGCAACATTCCGACAACCGTTTGATCTCTTGGCGGAAACCACTGCCATCGCAGCCACGCGGAAGGCGACCGCAACGGCGATTTCGGCGAAAACTGAGATTTGGCTCCCCGACCTGGGCTCGAACCAGGGACACACGGATTAACAGTCCGTTGCTCTACCAGCTGAGCTATCGGGGAATGGAAAGGCCGCAATTATACCGGAGCGCAGGCCACGGGCAAGTTCCCGCTACACCAGGACGTGCGCGACCGCTTTGGTCACGTAGTCGATATTTTTCGAGTTCAATGCCGCGACGCAGATGCGGCCGCTCTCGATTGCATAGATCGAATATTCGGAGCGCAGCCGCAACACCTGTTCTTTGGTGAGCCCGGAATAGGAAAACATGCCGCGCTGCTCCATGATGAAGCTGAAGTCGAAATCCGCGCGTATGGCGCGTATTTTTTCGACGAACTGCCGACGCATGACCTTAATGCGTTCGCGCATCTGGCCGAGTTCGACGTCCCATTGCTTGCGCAGTTCCGGCGCGGTGAGCACCGTGGCGACGGTCTGGCCGCCGAACAGCGGCGGGTTCGAATAATTGGTGCGGATCACGCGCTTGACCTGGCTCAGCACGCGCGCCGCTTCATCAGCGCTGCCGGTCGCGATGCTGAGAGCGCCCACGCGCTCGCCGTACAGCGAAAGTGATTTCGAGAAAGAGCTGGAGACCACGGTAATCGGGCACGCCTGGGCAAAACGGCGCACTGCCGCCGCGTCGGCGTCGAGTCCTTCGGCAAATCCCTGGTAGGCGATGTCGAGGAACGGCACGAGGCTGCGCGCGTTGACGACTTCGATCACGCGTTCCCATTGCGCCGGCGACAGATCGGCGCCGGTCGGATTATGGCAACACGCGTGGAGCACGACGATCGAGCCCGCGGGCAAACGGTCGAGCGTCGACATCATCGCCTCGAAGTTCACGCCGTGCGTGGCCTCGTCATAGTAGGGATAGTTGTTGACGACGAAGCCAGCGTATTCGAACAGCGCGCGATGGTTTTCCCAGCTTGGGTCGCTGATCCAGACTTGTGCTCCCGGATCGATCCGGCGCAAGAGGTCGGCGCCGAGCTTGAGCCCGCCGGTGCCGCCCAGCGCCTGCACCGTCACGGCTCGCCCAGCGCGGATGGTTTCACTGTCAGCGCCGAACAACTCCGCCTGCACGGCTTTGTCGTAGGCCTGCAGCCCGTCGATGGGCAGGTAGCTGTGGGGAGCGGACAGCGCGGCAATCTTTTCTTCCGCGCGCCGGACGCAGTCGAGTATCGGCACCTTGCCGTTGTCGTCGCAGTAGACGCCGACGCCAAGATTGACCTTGGCGGGATTGGTGTCCGCGACGAATGCTTCGGTGACGCCCAGGATGGGGTCGCGGGGGGCCATTTCTACAGCGGCAAGCAGGGGTGAGCTCATGGTTGAAGTCGTCTGGTCCAAGGGGAATCTCCGGCAACGGCCGTAACAAGACACTATTTTACCTGTTTGGCGGGTTTCGCTGGAACTGAAAGCGGCAAGGTCCGTCGAACTGGCTTGCAATCAACGCATCGTGGGACAATATACGGTTCAGCGCCAAATTCCCGCACCTATGACAGCCACCGCATTGAAGACTGAAGCCGCCGCCGCACCGGTTGCCGAGATCATTTCTTTTCCCGGCAGCCTGTACCGGCTGCACCAGACGTTCCAGCCCGCCGGCGACCAGCCGGAGGCCATCGCGGCGCTGACGGAAGGCGTCCAGAACGGGCTTTCCTACCAGACATTGCTCGGCGTGACCGGCTCGGGCAAGACCTACACGATGGCGAACGTCATCGCGCGCATGGGCTGTCCGGCCATCATCATGGCGCCGAACAAGACGCTCGCCGCGCAGCTGTATTCTGAAATGCGCGAGTTCTTCCCGGAAAATGCGGTCGAGTATTTCGTGTCGTACTACGACTACTACATGCCTGAGGCTTATGTGCCGCGGACCGACACCTACATAGAAAAAGAGTCCTCGATCAACGAGGCGATCGACCGCATGCGCCACTCGGCGACGCGGG